>JANLPS010000459.1:0-29480 GCA_031367385.1 Archangium sp.
CCGTAACCTGTTGATTCGGCGTGGTGGGGGTGGGGCGTGCATCATTGGTCGGTCGAATCTCTGGGCAATCGCCCAGTGGTCATTCCAGTAGGGCTGTTTCTTGTTGGCGTCGTCATCGGCCCATTTCTGGGTCTGAATGGCTGGGCGCTCGGCGTTCTGTGCACCTCGTTCGCTGCCGTGGCCTGGTGGCGTGCGCCTGGGGTCGGAGCACTCTGGCTCCTGCTCGCCTCGGCCCTTCTGCTCGGTGCGCTGCTGGCGTCGGTGCAGCTGGTCGAGCCGTTGCCCGATGAGCGGCGCCAGGTGCTGCTCGAGGGCGAGATCGAGACGGTGCGCGACGGGCCTGACGGGGCGTCGTGGGTGGTTCAGGTCAGCCGCCTCGACGGAGCGCCTGCCAGGTTTCGGGCGACCCTCTTCGCGGCGCATTCGCGGGCCGTGCTGCCAGGTCAGCGCTTCATCGCCAGCGCGAAGCTCAAGCCGGCCCTCGAGCGCTCGAACCCGGGCGAGTGGAGCGACTCGCTCGAGCTGTTGCGCCGAGGCCAGGTCGCGACCGGCAGCGTCGATGGCCCACGGGTGTTGGTGCTGAGCGAGGCATCGTGGTGGCGCAGGTGGGTCGATGATCGGCAGCGGGCGTTGGGGGCCAAGGTCGAGTCGCTCGACGGCGATCGAGACGCGACGGCGTTGCTGCTGACGCTCGCGGCAGGCAAGCGGGCGGCGCTCGATGACGCGGTCGAAGACGAATTCGCGCGCAGTGGCCTGGCGCACATACTCTCGGTGAGCGGCCTGCATGTCGCGGTGCTCGCGGTGGTGGTCTTGGCGCTGCTGCGGTGGGTGCTGGTTCGGGTGCCGTCGCGGCGGCTGCGACGAATCGACGTGCGGCGGCTGGCGGCGCCCCTCGCCGTGCCCTGGGTGTGGGCCTATGTCATCTTCACGGGGGTTCAAGCGCCCGCGGTGCGCTCGGCCGTGATGTGCACCCTCGTGCTGCTGGGGCTCGCCTGGCAGCGCCGGAGTGACCCGCTCAACGCGCTGGCGATTGCCGCGGGCGCAATGGCGGTGCTCGACCCTTCGGCGGTGTTCGATCTCTCGGTTCAGCTCTCGTTCGTGGCGGTGGCGGCGCTGATTCTGCTGTCGCCGTTGCTGCGTGAGGCGCTCCCCATTGACCGGCCAGACCCTTCGACGCAGCGCGGGTGGCGCTTGCGAGTGGCTCGGGCCGCGGAGGCCGTGCTCCAGACGTTCATCGCCTCGCTGGCGGTCACGGTGGCCTCGGTGCCACTGGTCTTGACCACGTTTCAACGCGTGGGCTGGGCGGGGCTGCTCTCGAATGTGGTCGCCCTGCCCTTGTCGGGGCTGCTGACCCTGTTCTCCGCTGGGGGCGCGGCGGTCTTCGTCGCTGCTCCGAGCGTGTCGGGGCCGGTGCTGTGGCTCGGCATTCAGCTCTCGAAGCTGTTGCTGCTGTGCGCCCATCTGTTCGCCGGTATTCCCGGGGCGACCGTGCGGTTGCCGGCGCCCGAGTGGTGGCTGGGGGCGCTCTGGTGGGCGGGGCTCGGTGCGCTCGTCTTCACCCGAGGGCGATGGCGTCGGCTCGCGCTGGCCGCTCCGTGCGCCGCGGTGCTGCACCTGGTGGTGGTGCCAAGCCCCCAGTGGGTCGAAGTCAGCTTTCTCGCAGTGGGCCACGGAGACGCGATCGTGGTGAGCAGCCGAGGCCATCATCTGCTCGTCGACGGAGGCGGCATACCCAACGGCAGCGACACCGGCCGGCGGTTCGTGCTGCCGTTCTTGCGGCAAAAGCGCGTCGACAGGCTCGACCTCGTGGTGCTCTCGCACCCTCACCCCGATCACGCGCTCGGGCTGATCTCGACCTTGCATGAGCTGAGCACCGACCGGCTGTGGCTGCCCGCGGGAGCTTCAGAGGGCCCGCTGATTGAAGACCTGCGCGAGGCCGCCGAAGACGCCGAGGTCGACGAGGTTGAAGCGGGCCACGTCCCCTACGCGCTCGGAGAGGCCACCGTCGAGGTGTTGGGGCCTCCACCAGACCGGGTGCTGCTCAAGGGTGAGAACGACCGCTCGGTGGTGCTCCGCGTGCGACACGGCGAGGTCACCTTTTTGCTTAGCGGAGACATCGAAGAGGCGGCTGAAGAACAGCTCGACCCCGGCCCGGTGACGGTGATGAAGGCCCCGCACCATGGCTCGAGAACGAGCTCATCGGTGGGGTTGCTCGAGCGTGCCCAGCCGAAGTTCGTGGTCTTTTGCGTGGGCAAGAACAACCGCTTCGGCTTTCCTTCGCCTGAGGTCGTCGCTCGCTACGAGCTGGCTGGCGCGCGCTGCTACCGCACCGACCGCGACGGAGCCGTCACTTTTCGCAGTGACGGGCACCGCGTCGAGGTCGAGACCTTCTTGAAGCCCGACTCAGTCGCGAGCGCGGCGGCGCATGACCGCGACGACCAGAAACAGCATCACGAGGCCACCGCCAACGAGTAGCCAGACGAGGCCGTTGGGGCCTTGCTCGATGGGCTCGGTAATCGTCTGAACCACTGGCGCCTCGGCCATACCTGCGTCTTCGACGAGGCCCGCGGGTGCCAGGTCGGCCGCGGCGACGACCACTCCAGCGTCGACCTCGGGCTCGGCCATCGCGACCGCGGCGGCCGGGGCTGGCCGGTTGGGTTCACCGATGTCGAGGGGCTGGTTCGGTACTTTGGCCATCGAGGGTCGGCGATTCTCGTCTCGGGCGTCGTTGGTGAGCTTTTTGTTGGCCGCATCGACCGCGGCTTTTTCTTCGGCGGCTTGTTCGGCGGCCTTGATCTTCGGCACCTCGGTGCTCTTGGCCATCGGCTCGGGCATCTTGCCGTCGTCGAGCTTCGCGACCATCACCGGCGCCGCGGGCATGCGCAACGTGAAGCGCTTGCTGATGTCTTTCTGAGACGAGTCGCGGGCGGGGACGATCTTCACTTGCACCTCGAGGCCGGTGGCGACCTCGAACGTCGCGTCTCCGCCGAGCTTCCACTTGTAGCCGCCCTCGTCACTGAGCACCGCCGAGGCCTTGTTGGCGAACACCAGCTTCGCCGAGACCTTGTGCTTGCCGGGGGCGACGTCACCCGAGAACACCTCGTGCGCGCCATCGGCCGCGAGCGCGTCAGTCGACTGCGGTGGCACTGGCTTGCCGTCGACCTCGAAGGTGGCCTCTTCGAGCTTGTAGTTGGGCTCATCGGGCGAGACGAAATCGACGCGCACCCGAGTCGGGGCAGTGCCGACCATCTGCTTGAGCTCGCGCTCGAGCTCTTCGCGCGCTTTGCGTTGAACCGCGTCTTCACCAAAAGCGACGGTACCGACCAAGAGACTCAAGGCTGCGACGATTCGCCAGTGCATGTGATGGGCCCCCAAAAGCCAAAGGTAGGTGCGGCTCCGACATGAGTACCGCAAACTGGGCCAGACGTTCAGTTGAAAGCGAGCAGCCCGACGAGAAACGCGGGGAGTGCGTTTTTCATTCGCGGGCTAGGGCTCGAACCAGAAGTCTTTGACGACGCCCATGTGCTGCATGTTGCTCGAGGCGCTGTCGCCAGAGGTCGCTGGCGCGAGGTCTGCGATGGGCGTGTAGACGCGGGTGTCGACCACGAGGCCATTGGTGAAGCTGTGCAGGCCGATGACGACAGGGGCCTTCAGCACATTGAGGCAGCGAGAGGCCAACACCCAATCGTAGGGCTTGTCGCGAGAGGCGTTCGTGCCGCCCTTGTTGGCCTGATCAACGGGCTGGGCGCCCGAGGTGACGACTCGGGCCGCGAGGGTGCTGATGACCGCTTCGGTGCGGCTGTCGGTGTTGAAGTCGCCGCCGATGAGTAAAAAATCAGTCGCGGGCACGTGGGCTTGCAGCTGAGCCACCAATGCTTTGCCCTCGCTGTTTCGCTCGCCGGCGCTCGAGGTCAGCAGGTGGAGCGAGACGACCCAGAGGTCTCGTGGCCCGGGGAGATCGATGTGGGCCCAGGTGAAGGCGCGGTTGCCGACTTGAGGGTCGGTCCAGTCTCCCGATTCGAGAATGGGCCAGCGCGAGATGACGCCATTGGGTATCTGCCCGAAGCCGCCGCGGGCCCAGTACATGCCCGCGTCGTCGCCGCTCAAGGAGGTGGCGAACTTCGAGACCTCGAAGTCGGAGCTCGAGTTGATGTTGAATTCTTGAATCATCACGATGTCGGGGTGAACGCCCCGCATGATGTTCTGCCCATCGCCCAGGTCGTAGTCTTGGCCGTTACCGCTGCTGAGGTTCGCCGCCATCGCGCGAAGTCGCAGGGTGACACCGGGGTTCGAGCTCTGCGGGCAGTCACCGGCGTCGCGGGGGCCTGCGTCTGGCACCGTGCCCGCGTCGACTGGGTGCGCACCGGCATCGAAGGGCTGAGCGCCTGCGTCTGGGGGCTCGGTCTGGCCTGCGTCTTCGAGAGGCCCCCAGGAGGCATCGAGTGGCTCGCCAGCGTCTGACTCTGGCTGGCCCGCATCACCGGGCTCGCCCCCCGCATCGCCAGGCACGCCGGCATCACGGCCCACGCCAGCGTCTGCCTTCACAGGAGTCACCACCGGGTGGGGCTGAGCCTCGACACCAGGCTCGATGCCGCACGCCACGGCCAGGCACAGCAAGGCGACCCATCGAGAACGAAGCGCAGACACGGCGGGGCGCACCCTACTCGAGAACCGGGCAGAAGAAAGCGGCCCCGGCGCCTACCCCGGCTCGGCCACCCGGGCACCGAAGAGGCGGTTGACGGCCTCGAGCAGCTCGTCGGTGACCTGCACCTTGAGGTTGGTGTTGCCGATCAGCGTCTCGGCCTCGCCGGGCATGTGCAGGGCGACCGCGATGGGGGTCGCTCCGGCGAATTTGCGAGCGATGTCAGCCAGCTTGGCGAGCTTCTCTTCGGTCGCCATGTCGACGTGCAACCGCAGCTCGAGCCGCTTGACCCGCTTCTCGCGAACCTCCTTGAGCGACGCGATGTCGTCGCAGATCAGCTCGGCGATCGGGTTCTCTTCGTCGCGGTTGTTGATCTGCACCGTACCGGTCACGAGTATCGGCTCGTCGCTCTTGAGCATCATCTCCCAGTTGTCGTAGCCAGGCTTCGGGCCCGCCTTGCCCCACTTGCCGTCTTTGCCCATCACCGAGCGAGACCCATCTTTGCCGGGGAAGCAGACCAGCTCGACCGAGCCCGAGAGATCTTCGAGCGTGACCCAGGCCATGCGCTTGCCGGTCTTGGTCGGCCGCTCGCGCATCGCTGAGACGATGCCAGCGACGGTGATCTTCTCGTCGCGCCGGGCCCGTTGAATCGAGGCCACGGGCTTGGCGTAGCGGCGCAGCTCCTTCTGGTACTGATCGAGCGGGTGGCCCGACACGTAGAAGCCGATCGACTCCTTCTCGAACGAGAGCCGCTCCTTCTCGCTCCATTCTTCGCCGTTGCCGTAGTCGTTCTGAATCGCGGTGCTCTTGCCGCTGGGGCCCGCGAGCAACCCGAACAGGCTCGACTGGCCGCTCAGCTTGTCGCGCTGGGCCGACGAGCCGCGCTCCAAGGCCCGCTCGATGCTGTCGAAGAGCTGCCGCCGGGGTCGTTTCTCGAAGTCGAACGCGCCGGCCTTGACCAGCGCCTCGAGCGCCTTGCGATTGACCCTGCGTGAATCGACCCGCTCGCAGAAGTCGAACAATGACTTGAAGTCACCGTCGGCCTTGCGCGCCTCGAGCACCGCTTCAATCGCCGCGTCACCGACGCCTTTGATGGCGCCCAACCCGAACCGAATTTTCTCTTCGACCGCCCCGAAGGCCATGAACGACACGTTCACATCAGGGGGCAGCACCTCGATGCCACCCTCGCGGGCCTCTGCGATGTGGGCGACGACCTTGTCGGTGTTGTCTTTCTCAGAGGTCAGCAACGCGGCCATGAACTCGACCGGGTAATGCGCCTTGAGCCAAGCCGTGTGAACGGTGATCAACCCGTACGCCGCGGAGTGCGACTTGTTGAAGCCGTACTGCGCGAACTTCTCCATCAGGTCGAACACGCCGCTGGCGATCTTCGCGTCGACCGAGCGATCGGCCGCGCCCTGCTGAAACAAGGCGCGCTGCTTCTGCATCTCTTCGGCTTTTTTCTTGCCCATCGCGCGACGCAGCAGGTCTGCGCCACCCAATGACATGCCGCCCAAGACCTGGGCGATTTGCATCACCTGCTCCTGGTAGACGATGACGCCGTAGGTGTCTTTGAGCACCGGCTCGAGCGTGGGGTGTGGAAAGGTGACCTTGTCGCGGCCGTGCTTTCGGTCGATGTACACGTCGACCATGGTGCGGCCGTCTTCGAGCTTTTGATCGAGCGGGCCAGGCCGGTAGAGCGCGCCCGCGGCGATCACGTCTTCGAAGCACGAGGGCTTCATCTTCATCACCATTTCGGTGAAGCCGCTCGACTCCATCTGAAACACGCCGGCGGTGTCGCCTGAGCTGATCAGCTGGTAACAATCTTTGTCATCGAGGGGTATTTCTTCGCGGGTCATCTGCTTGTCTTTGGGCAGGCGGCGGTTGACCAGGTCGATGGCGTTCTGAATCACCGTCAACGTCTTGAGCCCCAAGAAGTCGAACTTCACCAGGCCCGCCGCCTCGACCTCGTCTTTGGCGAATTGGGTGACCAACGTCGTCTCGCCCGAGGGCAGGTAGACAGGCACGAACTCCCAGAGCGGCTTGTCGGCGATCACCACGCCGGCCGCGTGCATGCCGGCCTGGCGGTTGAGCCCCTCGAGCGCCATCGCGACCTCGAGCACGTCTTTGGTGGTGATGGCCTTGCCTTCGACCTCGGTCAAGTTCACCGGGTTGTCCATCATGTCTTTGAGGCGGGGTTCGCCGGCGATGCCCTTCTCGGCGTCTCCGTAGATCGATTGCTTCAAAGTGATGCCCAGCAGCTCGGGGATCAGCTTCGCGAAGCGGTCACCCTCTGAGTACGGCAACCCGTACACGCGGCACACGTCGCGCAGCACGCTCTTCGCCTTGAGTTGACCGAAGGTGATGATCTGCCCCACGTTTTGCTGGCCGTACTTGCCCTGCACGTAGGTGATGACCTCGTCGCGGCGGTCTTGGCAGAAGTCGACGTCGAAGTCGGGCATCGAGACGCGCTCGGGGTTCAAGAACCGCTCGAAGAGCAGGTTGTACGGTATCGGGTCGAGGTCGGTGATGCGCAGCGAGTAGGCCACGATGCTGCCTGCACCCGAGCCACGGCCAGGGCCGACGGGTATGCCATTCTGCTTCGCCCAGTTGATGAAGTCTTGAACGATGAGAAAGTAACCCGAGAACCCCATCTTGGTGATGACCGAGACTTCGAGCGCCAGGCGGGCTTTGTAGGCGTCTTGGTCGACCTTGTAGGGCAGCTCCTTGAAGCGCTGCTCGAGGCCCTGCATCGACAGCTCGGCCAGAAACGAGTCGGGCGTGTGGCTCTCGGGCACCTTGAAGCTGGGGAGCATCGGCTTACGCAAGAGCTCGAGCTCTTGAACCATGTCTGAGATGCGCATCGTGTTGTCGACGGCTTCGGGCACGTCTGAGAAATACGCGCGCATCTCTTCGGGGCTCGACACGTACAGCTTGTCGGTCGAGTGCTTCATTCGCTTGGTATCGGCCAGGGTCTTGCCCGAAGCGATGCACATCAACAGCTCGTGGGCCCGAGCGTCTTCGCGCTTGATGTAGTGCGCGTCGGCCGTCGCCACGAGAGGTATGTCCATGTCCCTCGAGAGCTGCTTCAGGTTGGTGTTGGCCTTGTCCTGCTCTTCCATCCCGTTCCACTGCACTTCGAGAAAGAAGTGGCCGGGCTCGAAGATGTCTTTGTATTGCCCAGCGGCGCGGCGGGCGTGGTCCATGTCTCCGCGAAAGGCGGCGCTGGTGACTTCGCCCCCGAGGCACGCGGTCATCGCGATGACGCCCTTTGAATGCTCTTTGAGCACCTTCTTGTCGATGCGTGGGTGGTAGTAAAAACCGTGCATGTAGCCGGTCGAGGCGAGGTACCGCAGGTTCGAGTACCCCTCCTGGTTCTTCGCCAAGAGAATCAGGTGATTCGCGACCTTTTCGGTGCGGTCTTCGCGGCCTTTTTCGCCGGCCACGTAGCACTCGATGCCGACGATGGGCTTGACCCCGGCCTCTTTGGCTTTCTTGAAGAAGTCGATCGCCCCGAACATGTTGCCGTGGTCGGTGACCGCGACCGATGACATGCCCTTCGCCTTGACCGTTTTGATCAAGTCTTTCATGCGAATGGCGCCGTCGAGCAGCGAGTAGAGCGTGTGCAGATGCAGATGCGTGAAAGACATGGGCGGTCACTTACTCCGATTCGAAAAGGGCACGCGATGTGGGTGTGACCCAGGGGTCGTTTCGAACCCGTCGCTTCAGGTTACCGACCGGTCGGTCATTTTAGGCGTGCGCTTTTTGTTGCATTGCAACATACACCGCCCATGAACCCTGGAATCGAAGCGCTGGGTGTAGCGGTGCCGTCAACATGCGTGCGGTTGGACGCTTTGGCCGAAGCGCGCGGAGTGGCTCCCTCGAAATTTCTCGACGGTTTGGGCACGCACACAATGGGCGTGGCGATGCCAGACGAAGACACGGTGACGCTCGCGGCGCGCGCGGGGCGAATGGCGCTTGAGTCGGCGAAGGTGTCGCCTGATGACATCGGCATGCTGGTGGTCGGCACCGAGACGGCGGTCGACCATTCGAAGCCAGTCTCGTCATTCGTGCAGGGGTTGTTGGGCATCGGGCAGCGCTGCCGGGTCTTCGAGACCAAGCACGCGTGTTACGGCGGCACGGCGGCCCTGCAGCTGTCGTTGGACTGGATTCGCAGCGGCTCGGCCCGCGGCAAGAAGGCGCTGATCATCTGTAGCGACATCGCACGTTACGGCTTGCACACGGCCGGCGAGCCGACACAGGGGGCGGGCGCGGTGGCGTTGTTGGTCTCTGAGAACCCGGGCCTGGTCGAGCTCGACGCGGGCATCACCGGGCTGTGTGCGATCGACGTGCACGACTTCTGGCGGCCGCTGTATTCAAAAGACGCGTTCGTCGACGGGCACTACTCGGTGCAGTGCTACCTGGAGTCACTGACCGGTGCGTACAAGCACTACCAGGAGCTCGCCGGCGGCGCAGCCCAGGGCTTCAGCGATCGCTTCGCGGCGCTCGCGTATCACGTGCCGTACGGCAAGATGGCTCGCAAGGCCCACCGCACCCTGCGTGGGCTCGATGGAGACCCGAACCCCGACGCGAGCTTCGATCGCCTGGTGGCCTCGGGGCTGATCTACCCGGCGACCGTCGGCAATATTTACACCGGGTCGCTGTACCTCTCGCTGACCAGCATGCTGGCGAACACCCCGGCCTCGCTCGAGGGCAAGTCGGTGGGGCTCTTCAGCTACGGCAGCGGCTCATGCGCTGAATTCTTCAGCGGCACGGTGCAGCTTGGGGCTCAAGCGAAGGTCAAAGCACTCGGTTTGACCGAGCTGCTCGCGGCGCGGCGACAGTTGAGCATCGCCGAGTACGAGTCGGTGATGAACGCGCGCGAGACGATCGATCAGAAGCCCCTCGCCGCTGCGTCGACGCCTGAGTTTCAGTACCTGGGCGTTGACTCGCACCGGCGTACCTACGGGCGGGCCTAAGCTGCGCGGGCTCGTGCGCGCTGGGGCGCATCAGTGACCGGCCGGAAAGATGGGCTCCCAGCGCCGTGGCGCCGACTGACGGCACGACGATACGAGATCGCGTAGCAGCGAAGGCTCGAGCGGCAGGCGCGCTCGCTCGGGAGCGCCGGCGGTCGGGGCCTTGCCCAGAGAGAAAGCCGGCCCTCGAGCACGGCGCGGCTCCGGTTCTTCGACTCGGTGTGGCGCGTGTCCAGTGACGACATGGCCTTTCTGCCCGATTGACGCTCCTCATTCGCTTGTTACCGCCGCCGGCCGCATCGCCTCTTCTTTCGATGAGGCTTCGCCAATTTTCTTGTTCTGCGAATTGCCGCGCGTCGTCATGCGATGGCCAAGCCAAGCGCCACTCCTGCCGCCTCGAAGCGTTCACCGGGGCGCCTCGTGATTCCGCGTTACATCGCGCCATCGATCAACGAGTCTCTCGCGCCATGATTCTCTCTCGCCGTAGCATGCTCGCCGCCTCTGGAGCAGCCATCGCCACCGCTGCGGGCCTGGCTGAAGCCCGGGGCCTCGTCACCGAGCCGCAATTTCTCAAGGTCATCGACGCCGCCCTTTCGACCGCCAAGCGCCAGGGCGCCAGCTACGCCGATGTTCGCATTCACCGCCGCAGATCGCAGCACGTCGGCGTTCGCGACAACCACGTCAGCTCGGTCTCCGAGAACGAGCTCTACGGCGTCGGTGTTCGCGTCATCTGCCAGGGCGCCTGGGGTTTCGCTTCGACCTCGCACGTCGACCCCTCAGAGGCCGGCCGCGCCGCCGTGACCGCCTGTGCGATGGCCACCGCCAACGCCGCCGTTCTCGAGCACAAGGTCGAGCTCGCCGCCAACCCGGTGCACGTCGCCGTCTGGCAGACCCCGCTCGAGCAAGACCCCTTCAAGATCCCTCCCGCCGACAAGGCCGAGCTGCTGCTGGCGGTCTCGCAAAAATTGCGAACAGTCAAGGGCATCACCTTCTGCAACGTGGGCGTGAGCAGCAACCTGGAGTGGAAGCTCTTCGCCTCTTCAGAGGGCGCGCTGATCGAGCAGACCATCACCCGCCTCGACCCGTCGTACCAGGCCACCGCCATCGACAAAGCGACCGGCGAGGTCGCCAACCGCGAATGGGACGGCGCTCCCGCGCAGGCAGGCTGGGAGTACCTCGAACAGGCCCACTTTCTCGAAGACGCCGAGCGGGTGGCCACCGATGCCATTGAAAAGCTCAAGGCCGGCACGCTCGAGCCCAAGAAACGCGACCTGATTCTGAGCCCCAGTAACCTGTACCTGACCATTCACGAGTCGGTCGGGCACCCCACCGAGCTCGACCGCGCGCTCGGCATGGAGGCCAACTTCGCCGGCACCTCGTTCGCCACGCTCGAAAAGCGCAACTCGCTGATCTACGCGTCGCCGATCGTGACGGTCTTCGCCGACAAGACGACGCCCGCTGCGCTGGCCACCTGCGGCTACGACGACGATGGCGTCAAAACCCAGAAGTGGAACCTGGTCGAAAAGGGCCTCTTCGTCGGCTACCAGACCACCCGAGATCAAGCCGGGTGGATTGGGGAGACCGCCTCACGCGGCTGCAGCTACGCGCAAGATCACGCCTCGGTGCCGTTTCAGCGCATGCCGAACGTCTCGCTGGCACCGGGAGACAAAGACATCGGCGTCAAAGACCTGATCGCCGGCACCGAAGACGGCGTCTACATCGTCGGCAACGGCAGCTGGTCAATCGACCACCAACGCTACAATTTTCAGTTTGGCGGTCAGATGTTCTACGAGGTCAAGAAGGGCAAAATCACCCGCCCGCTCAAAGACATCGCCTACCAATCGAACACGCCGGAGTTCTGGCGCTCGTGTGACGCCATCGGCGGAGCGAAGAGCTGGGAGCTCAACGGGGCCTTTGGTGACGGCAAGGGTGAGCCCGGGCAGGTCAACGCGGTCAGCCACGGGTGCGCACCCGCGCGGTTTCGCGGCGTCTCGATCATCAACACCGCTTCGAAGAAGGGGGTCTGAGCGATGCCATCGACCACGACTGAAAAAGGCGTTCGCGACGCGATGCAGCGGGTCTTGGGCTTCGTGCGGGCCGCCGACCCGAAGGCCGAAGCCAGTGTCTCGGTCACCGCAGAACACCGCGCCAACACCCGCTTCGCTCGCAACGAAATCACCACCAGCGGAGACCGCGAGGAGCTCTCGTTGACCCTGACCGTGGGCCTCGGGCTGCGACGAGCCTCGGCGAGCACCAACCAGGTCGATGACGCCTCGCTCAAGGAACTCGCTGAGCGTTCACTGGGCATGGCGAGGCTCTCGCCTGAGAACCCCGAGACGATGCCAGTGCTCGGCCCCCAGACCTACGGCAAATCGCCGTTGGCCTTCGATGCCGAGATCGCCAAGCTCGACGCGCTGGCCCGGGCGAAGGTCGCCGAGCAGGTCATCGACACCGGCAAACCGAGCGAGCTGCAGGTGGCCGGGTTTCTCGAGCACTCCGCGGGGCTGTTCGGCCGGGCCACCAGCGCCGGGTTGCTCGCGATGCACCCGATGTCATGGGCGAGCCTCTCGATGACCGCACGTACCAAAGACGGCACCGGCTCAGGGCACGAAGCCAACGACAGCCGGAGATGGAAAGACCTCGACGTCACCGCGATGGCCACACGCGCGTGCGCGACCTCGGTGGCCTCCAAGCAGCCCAAGAAGCTCGACGCGGGGCACTACACCGTGGTGCTGGCGCCTCTGGCCTCGGCCGAGTTCGCCGGCAGCTTCGTGTCATTGCTCGATGCCCGGGCGGCAGACGAAGGCCGCTCCGCGTTCGCCAAGAAGGGAGGGGGCACCCGAGAGAAGGAGAAGCTGGTCAACGAGCTGGTCACGATTCGCAGCGACTGGTCGGCGGCCGAAGCGCCGGGCCTGCCCTTCGACGCAGAGGGGTTACCGCTCAAGCCCATTACCTGGGTCGACAAGGGGGTGCTCACGCTGCTGCCCGCCAACCGGTACTGGGCTCAAAAACAGAGCCGCCTCGCGACCAATTACCCGAGCGCCTACGTGATGGACAAAGGCGCCAGCAGCCACGAGGCGTTGATCAAAGGGGTCAAGCGCGGCGTGCTGATTTCACGCTTCTGGTACACCCGTTGGCTCGACGAAGAGACCGCGATGCTCACCGGCTTGACCCGCGACGGCACGTTCTTGATCGAAAACGGCGAAATCGTGGGGCCGATCAACAACTTCCGCTTCAATCAGTCGGTGGTCGAGACGCTCAAGAACATCGAAGCGGTGGAGTCGAAGCTGTCACTGACCGACAACGCCGATGTGCGCGTGCCCGAATTTCGAACCAATGACTTCTTCTTGGCCTCGACCTCGGAGGCCGTCTAGCGACTGGGCTTTCAGGCGAGCGCCCCGGCTTTGACGTCGAGCCGGGCGCCTTCGCTGTTCCACGTCACGTCGGGCTTCGCGATGACGTGGCACGCCTGGCAATACGTGCGCGCGCCATCCGGAGAGACCCGCATCTGCAAGTCGCCACCACACGAGGCGCACGCGTTGGGCAACGTCATCTCTGCCATTCGTTCGCCGACAATGCTGACCATGTTCACCATGCGCTTGATTTACAGCGGCAAACCCGCGACGCAAGGCGAAGTGAGACGTTTGATGAGGCTATTCGTGAGGTTCGCCTGGCCGTCGCGTGATGCGAGCAGCCAGCGGCTTCGCCGGCACGAGCGGGTCGACATGTGACGCAATCAACGGCGCGAGCAGCTGACCCGTGGCCCCGGCCGGTAAAAAAGTGACCTGGGCGCCTGATTCGAGCAGTTTTTGAGTCTCGAGCAGCTCGTACATGGCCTCCATCACCTCGCCGTCTTCACTGATTTTCTGCAGCGCCTTGCCGACGATCAGCGGTCGCTGAGCCCCTGCCCGCGCGAACTCCGCGGCGGCCTGCCGGTCGGCGCTCGACTTGATGATGTTGACCTGGTTGTTGCCGTCTTGCCGAATCGCGCTGGTGACCTGGCGCAGCCGGTTGACGACCTTCTCTTCAATCTGCCGAATCATCGCCAGGTCGCGAAAGTGCACCTTGCGAATGTAGACGCTGCCCAACTGGTAGCCCCACTCGGTGCTCCGAGGGCTCACCTCGTTGCGCACCGCCTGGCTCATCACGTGCCGGGTCTCGAGCATGTCGGCCAGCTTCATGTTCGAGAGCGTGCGCACCGCGGCGTTCGACACGTTGGCTTGCAAGCTGCCGCGAGGGTCGGCGTTCTTGAACAAGAACGAGACCGGGTTGTTGACCCACATCTCGTACCAAATGCCGATGCCCATCGGCGCGCCCTCTTCGGAGTTCACCGGTTGGCTGCGCAGGTACTGTTGATCGAGGCGCAGGTCGACCGTGTACACCTTGCCGAACAGGGGAATGAGGGCCGACTTGATGCCCAGCTGAGCCCACAAGAAGTGCAGGCCGGGCTCGTCGATGGTGCCGAGCACTTCACCGAAGAGGGTGAACACCTTCGACTTACGCTCTTCGATGGTGGTGTAGACGCCGAACGCGCGGGCGAAGGCCATCGCGATGGGCACGCCAATCAAGAACCAGAAGAACCCGATGAACATCGAAATGAGAAAGTCGATCACTTGCGCACCTCCATGAAGGCGGCCCGGGCACGGCTGTAGAGTGAGAGCTTCACGTTGCGTAAGTAGGCGCGGAGCACCCCGCCGCCGCCGTTTCGCTTGATGTCTGAGAGCTGGGTGGCGAGCTGCAAGAGCGGCTCGACCTCGGCCTGGGCGTTGAGCGATTCGATCTCGACGGCGCGACGAGACTGCACGATCTTTTGATCGGCTGAGGCCTGGGCCAACGACACCTCGGCGCCGACCGAGTTGTGCGCGGTGTTGATCGCGGCCAGCGCGCTCTCGACCTCGACCGGAGGGTCGATGCTGGTGATGAGCGACGCATCGAGCACGATGCCGTAGCGCGCGGCTGATGAAGCGCAGTCCCTGTCCATCTGCTCGTTGAGCAGGCGGAGGTTCTTGCGCAGGTCGTTGATCGAAATGCCCTCGGTGCCCTTCAAGTCGTTGGCCGAGACCACCCGGTCTGAGACGACGTGGGTGGGGTCGTTGTCGCCGGCGGGCAGGGCTGGCTTGTCGCTCGCGTCTGCAGGCGCTTCGAACGAGGCGATCTTCTGGCGCAGAATCGAGACGAAATACCCGAGCACGTGCACCAGTGGGCGCTTCACGCCGAACAAGTACGCGTAGAGGTTCTGCTCGGCGACGCGAAAACGCAGCTGACCCACGAGGCCGATGTTCAGCTGATCTTTGGTCACGCCCTCGAGCATGGTGCCGCTGCGATTGGCGTTTGGGTCTTCAGGGTCGAACGACAGATTCACCGTCTCGGTGGCGATCGAGACCTTGTAGACCTTCTCCCACGGCCACTTGAAGTAGGGCCCGCCGGGTGAAATCACGCGTATTTGGGGGTAGCGGTAGCGCTCGCGTTCGTCGGGTCGCAGCGACTCGGCCATCGGCGTCTCGAGAGTCGTGCGCTCGAGGCGCTGCGCACGCCCGAAGGAGGTCTTCACCGCGCGCTCGTTTTGATTGACCGTGAAAAAGCCAAAGACCAGGTAGCGCACGGTGAACCACCCGACGCCGCCCAGCAGCAACCCGAGCACTGAAATCTGAAACCCGTCTTCCATGGTGTGGCCCCTTCGAAGCTTTGCGAACCTAGCGCACCGGTATCGAGACCGGCAGGCGATCACGCAAGCCGCTATCGAATGGGGGTTGGCGTCGTCGCCGTGACCGTGACACCGGTGACCCACGCCTGGCGAATCAGGCGACCGCAGCGCAGGGAGGCGAACCCTTGATTGCCCCCCGGCGACCCCGCCCGGCGTGCAACCACCCCGTACCAGGTCTTGGAGCTGTCAACCCAGGGGTAGAACCCGAGGGCTCCGGCGCTGCTGAAGGCGTGATCGCCGACGGTCGGGTCGTCTTCTACCCAATGCCCCAGCGAGTAGCTCCAGGCCTCGTCGGGCGGTGCCGGAGAAAGCACGGCCCCCGCGGCACAGGCGCTCGAGGCACAGACCTTGTTGCTGCCCAGCTGCCCCGACATCACGTACTCGTCGCGCAGCATTCGACGGAGGAACGCGGCATAGCCGGTCGCGCTGGCGTTCAGCCCTCCGGCGAGGTTGGTCTGCAAGTAGGTGAAGTCGAAGGTGCCGATCGATGAGGTGATCTCGGTCGTCAACGCTGGGGCGTTGAGCGAGCCCAGCCCCATGGTGTTGGTGGCGTGGTACTGAAAATGGCCAGCGCTGTAATAAAACGTGCCCGGCGCGGCGCTCGAATCAACCACGCCCGCAGCGCACTCGCCCACGGTTTCGCCCAGGCCGCAGGTCGCCTCTTTGGCGGTTTTGGAGGGGGGAAACACCTTGCCGCTCGTGAAGTGCAAGAACGGCACGTCGCTCGAGCGCACACCGCCCACCTTCTGCAGCACGTAGGTTGAGTAGACCCACTTCGATGACGAGGCGATCGCGATCACCTGTGACGCGGTCTGCGTGTTGGTGCCGGTGACGCTGCCCGAGACGCGCGCACCGTCGCGGTCACCGATCTCCCAGTAGAAACCCTCGGGCAAGGCGGCGTTGTTGCACGCCGGGTTGGTGTTCGCCGTTTGCGTCGCGGCGTTGATGCGTTCTTCGTTGCTGGGGCCCCCATCGATACCGGCATCTGCAGGGGCGCCCGAGTCGGTCGCCTCACCGGCGTCGAACGACCCAACCGCTGGGCCACACCCCGAAGCGAAGGCAATCGAAACGAGGGCGGCAATTCGGAGTTTCATGCCCTTCAAACAGAGCTCACCCCGAATGGTTGCGGAGCTCAATCAGGGCGGCGGCCGGTCATGCCCCGCCACTTTCCGCTCGAGGTACAACCGCATGGCCTCGCGCCCGAGCCAGGTGGCCCGTATGCGCCAATGGGGGTCGTTGACGATCACCGCGGCGACGGCGACCTTCGGGTTGTCGCGCGGAGCAAACCCGACGAACCAGGTGTAGTCGCGAAAGGGCTTTTTGTCGGCCAGGGAGCCCGTCTTGCCGGCCGCTCCGGGCACCCGCATGCCGCGCTCGGCGAAGATGCGGTGGGCAGTGCCCGAGGTCACGGTCTCCTCCATCATCGAGGTGAGCTGCTCGGCGACCTCCACCGGCATCACCCGCTCCTCAGTCGCGGCGTCGGCCTCGAAGAGCACCGGGCTGCGCCAGACTCCGCGGTTGGCGGCGACCGCGGCGAGGGCAGCGCCATGCAGGGGCGACATGAAGACGTCACCAAAGCCTGCTCCGGCGAGCGCGAAGGGGTAGGTGTCTTCGGGTATCGCGGCCAGCGACGGCTCGGTCGGCACGGGAAAGGTGAAGGCCGAGTTGAAGTGAAAGGCCTTGGTCACGGCCTTCAAGCGCAGCGGGTCGAGGTACTTCGCGGTGAGCTTGGCGAAGGCCACGTTCGCGCTGTGCGCGAGCGCTGACGAGAGCGACAGGCAGCGCAAATCACCGGGAGAATCATCGAGTTGCGTCTCGAGCACGTTGCGTTTGCCGCCGTTGATGCAGACCTCCTGCTCGGGCGAAACCCCGGCCTCGAGCAACGCTGTCGCGGTGACCACCTTGAACACGCTCGCCGCAGGGTAGACGGCCTTGGTGCACAGCCCGCGAAGCTCGGGGTTCGTCTCGGAGTGCTCGGCCATCGCCAGCACCTTGCCGGTCGCCGGGTCGAGCGCCACGACCGCGGCGTACGGCGTTTGGTAGTTGATGAGAATATCGGTGAGCTGCTTCTGCAGCGTGAGGTCGATGGTGAGCGGCTCCGGAGTGCCGCCGCGGGTCGCCCACAGCTGCCCGGTCTTGGCCACCGCATTGGCCAGCACGTCGAGGTGCGGGTTCAAGGTGGTGACCTTCGCGAGCGGAGGCGCCTGAAGGCGGCTGGGCACGTCGAGCTCGGCCTCGGCTTCAGGCTCGGGGTCGCTCTGCGTGAGCACGGTGGCGAGGGTGAGCCAGAAGAGCACGGCCCAGAGCTTTACCTCACTTCGTTCTTCGCGTTCAGCCCGCGCACGCCTACGGTGCGCCGGGTGGAAGACCTGAACGAAATCGCGTCAGTCTGGCGCGGAGAAGTGACCCGGGCGATCAAGAGTGGCCGGGTGGTCGTGTTGCTGATTCTCTTTCTGCTCTTCGTCGGGCTCGCGCTGACCATCGTCGGGTTCATCAACTACCAGCTCAACGCCCAGGCCGGCACCCAGCTCGCCAGCGCCGGAGCCGACGCCGCCCAAACCGCCGAGGCGATGGCCAAGCAGAAGGCCGGCATTCTCTCGTTCATGTTCGCCGACGATGAGGCGATGCTCGAGTCGCTCGCCAAGGTGCCGCTGGTGCTGCTGATCGTCTTCAAGGTGACGCTGCGCTTCGTGCCGCTGTTGATCGCCCTGATGGGCTTCGATCAACTCGCCGGAGAAATCGGCCCCAAGTCGATTCGCTACTTCGTAGTGCGGGTCAAACGCAGCTCGCTGGTCTTCGGCAAGTTTCTCGCGCAGGCCACCATCTTCGGGCTGCTGCTCACGGTCTCGACGATCATGATGGTGGTGGTCGCGCGGGTCTTGAACCCCGAGTTCGAAGCCAGCGACGTCGTGCTGTGGACCTTCAAGCTCATCGTCTCGTCATTCGTGCTGGCGCTCGCGTACCTGGGGTTGACCACGCTGTGCAGCGCGGTGCTCAAGCAGGGCTCGGTGGCGCTGGCGCTCAACATCATTCTGCTCTTCGTGCTCTGGTTCGTGGCGCTGATCGGCGAGTTCTACCGAATACCCGGTGAAGTGGTGACCGGCGCGCTCGGCGAGCTGCGCACCGAGTCGCTGTTCGGGTATTTGCGGTACGCCTCGGTCTGGCACTACGGGCAAGACCTGCTGCACCCGCATTGGCGGCAATTTCTGACCGCCGCGATGGTGCACGTGGGCTTCGCGCTGACCTTCTTGGGCCTGGCGCAAGTGGTGATCAACAAGAGGGATCTCTGATGTCAGCGCTCGCGATCAGCATCTCGCAGGTCAGCAAGCACTTCGGCTCGAAGATCGCCGTCAACGCGGTGTCATTCGACGTGGTGCAGGGCCATTGCTACGGGCTCATCGGCCCCAACGGCGCTGGCAAGACCACCACCTTCTCGATGATGTGCGGCTACCTCTTTCCCACCGCTGGGCAGATTCGGGTGATGGGCGCCGACCCGACCGCGCCCGGAGCGCTGAAGAAGATCGTCGGCGTGCTGCCGCAAGACGCGATTCTGCCCCCGACTTGGCCTGTGGGCGCGCTGCTCACCTACCTGGGCAACTTGTCGGGCCTGCCGAACGCCGAAGCCGAGGCGCGATCGGCGCTCGACCGCGTGCAGCTGCCCGAGACGTGGAGCCTGCTCGCGGGGCAGCTCTCGCACGGCATGGCCAAGCGGGTGGCGATGGCGCAGGCGCTGATGGGCAGCCCTCCGGTGATCTTGCTCGATGAGCCGACCGCGGGCCTCGACCCGAAAATAGCGGCCGCGGTGCGCGGCATCATTCGCGACTTGAAGGGCAAGCACACGGTGGTGGTCTCGAGCCACAACCTGCAAGAGCTCGAGGAGCTCTGCGACGCCTCGGCGATTCTCGACAAGGGCAAGCTGGTCAGCGCGGCGACGATGGCCGAGATGACCGGTCAGAGCGCCGAGTTCAGAGTACAGATCGCCAAGGGCGCGGTGCCACTGGCCGAGATCAAAGCGCTGCCCGGGTGCCGTGATGCGCGGGTCGAAGAGAACAACGTGCTGATGGTGAACTTCGACGGCATGGCGGTGCAGCCCGAAGAGATCATCACGCGCGTGGTAGCCCTGCTCGCCGCGAAAAACTGTCTCATTCTGGGCGTCTGGAGAGGCAAGAGCCTCGAACACCGGGTGCTTCAGCTGACCTGAGCGGCGCGCACCACCGAGAGACCCGCGGCGGCGCCGTTGAGCACCTCGCGAACCTTGCGCAGCAGGGCATCGGGGGTGAACGGTTTCTGCAGAAATGGCACTCCGGCTTCGAGCACTCCGTGGTGCACGATGGCGTCATCGGTGTAGCCCGAGGCGAAGAGCAGCTTCATTTCGGGCCGCAGCGGCGTCAGCAGCTCGGCCAACTTTCGGCCGCCCATGCGCGGCATGACCACGTCGGTGAGCAAGAGCTCAATGCGACCCTGGTATTCTTTCGAGATCAAAAACGCCTCGCCCGCATTCGAAGCGTCGAGCACGTGGTAGCCGTTGCGACGGAGAATCGCGCAGCTGACCACCCTCACCTGCTCTTCGTCTTCGACCAGCAAGATGGTCTCCGAGCCATGGAGCATCGCGGGGATCTCGGGCGTGGGGCTCGCGGCCTGAACGTCGCGCTCGGTGCGAGGTAGGTACACGGTGAAGGTGCTGCCTCGGCCGGGCTCGCTCTGCACGCCGATGTGGCCACCGCTCTGCTCGACGATTCCGAAGACGGTCGCCAGGCCCAGGCCAGTGCCCTTGCCGCGCTCTTTGGTCGTGAAGAAGGGCTCGAAGACGCGGGCGAGGGTCTGTTGGTTCATGCCGACGCCGGTGTCGGTGAAGGTGATCATCGCATACGAGCCGGGCGCGACGCCCAAGTGGCCGCTGGCGTAGCACGCGTCGAGCTCGACGTTGGCGGTCTCGACGGTGAATTGACCGCCCTCGGGCATCGCGTCTCGGGCGTTGACGGCGAGGTTCATCACCATCTGCTCAACCTGCCCGGGGTCTGCGAGCACGCGGCCGAGCCGAGCACCGGGCAAGGTCGTGAACTCGATGTCTTCACCGATTAGCCGGCTGAGCATGGCCTTCATGCCCGTGATGATCGCGTTGAGGTCGAGCACGCGCGGCTGAAGCACCTGTTGCCGGCTGAAGGTCAGCAGCTGCCGGGTCAAATCGGCAGCGCGCAGACCCGCTGACCTGATTTCTTCGAGGTCGGCCTGCATCGGGTCGCCCTCCTTGAGGTCTCCGATCGCAAGTGACGCGTAGCTGAGAATGACCGAGAGCAGATTGTTGAAATCATGGGCGACTCCTCCTGCCAGACGGCCCACGGCTTCCATCTTTTGGGCCTGGCGAAACTGTCCTTCGGTGCGGCGGAGCGCGGCCTCGGCGCGCCGCAGCGAGCTCAAGTCGCGGGCGATTCTCGAGACGCCGATGACCGAACCGGCCGCGTCGCGCATCGGAGAGACGGTCAGGGCGACCTCGACCCGGGTGCCATCTTTGCGGCAACACGTGGTTTCGAAGTGCGTGGCCTGCCCATCAGCACCGGCGGTGAGAATGCGCGCCTGTTTTTCTTCATGCTCGGGAACCGCCAACGCGAGAATCGACTGCCCAATCATCTCGTCGGCCGAGTACTGGTACAACTTCTGGGCGCCCGCGTTCCAACTGGTGATGATGCCGTCGAGGGTGGTGCTCAAGACGGCGTCTTCGGTCGATTCGATGATCGACGCGAGGCGGGCGCGTGTCTCGTCTGCGCGGCGCTGGTCTGAGACGTCAGTCACCATCGCGACGGCAGCTTCGAAGCGGCCCTCGGCGTCGAACAGGCTGTCGGTTTGAATCGAGACCCACATCGGGCTGCCGTCTTTGCGTCGGAGCACGAAATCAAAGTGATCGCCGACGTTGAGCACCCGCACCCGGCTCTCGAGGCGCGAAGTGATCTCGGCTCGCCGAGACTCGTCGATGAACTTGAAGATCGGCTGACCGACCGCCTCCTCGACCGTGCACCCGAGCATTTGCGCCATGCGCGCACTCATGAAGGTCGTCACTCCGGCGACGTCGTACATCCACACACCCTCGGAGGTGTTCTCGATGATGCGGCGGTAGCGTTGTTCACTTTGTCGCAGCGCCTCGATCGCCTCGCGACTGTCGGTGATGTCTTGCACCGTGCCGATCATGTGGGTCGCAATGCCGCCACTGTCGCGCTCGAAGACCGCGCGCTCGTGCACCCACCGCACGCGGCCATCAGGCTGAACCACCCGATGCTCGGAGTCGTATGACTCGTGGCTTTCGCTGGCCTCGCTGACTTTTTGGCGAACCCGCTCGCGGTCGGCCGGGTGCACGCACCCGAAGAACGTCTCGACCGTCACCGGCTTGCCGACCGGGAGGCCGAAAATTCGGTAGCACTCCGGCGACCAACGCAGCGAGCCGTCGGCGCCGAGCCCCGAGGTCCAGCTCCCAACGTGGGCGATGGCCTGCGCTTCTTCGAGCCGAGTACTGCTCAGGTGCAGCTCAGCCTCGACCTGCTTGCGAATTGTGATGTCGCGATAACTGGTGACGATGGCCTGCACATCGGCGTCGGCGAGAAGGTTGGTCGAGAAACAATCGAACCAGACCAGCGACCCGTCGCGGTGGCGAACCCGAAACTCCATTCGAGTCTCGCGCTCACCGCGAGACAGCATGCCGTCGAGGCCGGCGGCCACGCGCACCTGATCTTCGGGCACGATCAGCGAGCGCATGGTGCGCGCCTTCATCTCTTCTGCTGACCAGCCGATCAATCGCTGGGCGGAGGGCGTCAGGTGGCGGGTGGTGCCGTCTGCGGAGGTGAGGGAGATGGCGTCAGCACTCCGTTCGATCACCGCGCGAAAGAGGGCCTCGCTGCGGAGAAGTGCCTCTTGCGCGGCGGCGCTCGAGCCCAGATCGCGAAAGACCGAGAGCTGACGCCCGGGCGCCACGCTCAGCCTGGCGCTCAGCTCGACCTCACGCTTGGAGCCGTCAGGGCGACCAAGGGCGAGGCGCTCGCCCACCTCGGGGCGATGGCTGCTGAAAAAGCCGTCGAGGGTCGAGCCGAGCAGGCCGTGTTCGGGCACGCCGAAGAGGGCGCACGCGGCAGAATTGACCTCGACGAGTTGGCCCTCGTCGTCGGCGAGCATCATCGCGTCGCTCGAGCCACTGAAAATGGCTCGAAGCACCTGCTGGGTCTGCAAGGCAGTTGCGTCCATTCGACTCCCGTGACGGTCGGTCGCTCGCAACGGCCTGATTTCGGGCCCTGATGGTGATGTATGAGCTGCCCGGCTCGCGAACCGATACCGGGCACTCGCTTCGTAGCACGCTGGGAGCGACTCGACCGTCTGACCGAGCAGGTCGAAAGCGGAGGTCGCGGCAGACTTAGTCGACGTAGAACAACGGGTCGCGCTGCTCGATGAATGCGCGAATGGCCTGCTGACCCGTTTCGTCGAGGTCGGCGAACTGAATGCCCAGCCCGGGGTAGCTCGAGGGGTCTTTGTCGTTGACCTCCCGAATCCACCGAACGATGCCGAGGGCCTTGATTCGCTCGCCCGTCGGCAAGCTGAACGACAAATCGACCTGGGTGCCTTTGGGCATGTAGTCGACCGTCGCGATGAACAGCCCGCCGTCAGAGATGTTCGCCGAGAAACCCGAGAAGAAGTTGTCGTCTGACGTCATGTCGACCGCCGCCTGCATCTGCACCCGCTGCGACCCACGCTTCACGTCGGCGCCAGCGGCTTTGGGCGGGGGCGGCGGCACCGGCACGGCCGGCATCAGCTGCGTCTTCGGCTGCACCCGTTTGAGCGCTGGCGGCACCGCGGTCGCCTTCGGCTCGATGAGCAGCTCACCCGTCTCGACCTCTTCGAGGCTCGCGCGGGCTTTCTTCATCTTCGACACCAGCCCCTGCGCCGCCTGCTCGTCGTTCAAGATCTGCGCGTTGAGGGCGCTAAGCTGCTGCTTCCACTCCGAGACGGCCTCGCGCACCTGGTGGTTGGCCTGGGCCCGGGCCGCCACCGCCGCCGCGCGCTCTTTTCGGGCACGGGCGAGCACCGTTTCGGTCTCGAGCGGGGGGAGCGTGATACCGTTGACCCGCTTTGCCAGCGAAGGGTCTTGATGGCCCGCAATCGCGGCCTCGGCGAGCGCCGCGCGCACCGACTTCACCTTGCGATCGAACTCGGTGGCCGCAGCCATCATTCGGGTGATTTCGCTCGCGAGCGCCGCTTCATCATTCGCAAGCTCGTTCTCGTGACGGCTCAGCTCTTGGTCCCGCTCAGTCATGGGGTACTCCCTCGCCTGCGTCGCTGCGCTGCCCATTCGTGCGTTCTCCCCGACAACAGTGAGCGCGCTCGATTTGCAGCAGACGTGCCGCACTGTACCAATCGGGTTTCACACCGCAGCTGATCAATTCGGGGTGGGCCAATCGCCCTCACCGGGGTCGCGGCGACCCTCGTGCGATGACCGCTTGAAGCCCCCTACCGCTGGCCACCTGTACGAGGAGGTGGCCTGTCACTTCGACGAACGCCCGGAGATCACCCAAAGCCGCAGGGTCGTCGGCCCAAAGCTCGACGCGCTCGGCGACTTTCAGGGCCTTGGCGAGCTCGATGATCGGCACCGGGCAGGCCTTGCCCCGGGCATCGACCAGCAGCGCTGAAACTTCGAGTTGAGTCATGTCACGATCTGCTGCATTGCGCGGGGTCGCTCGGCTTTGTATGAGACGCCCGCGTTCGTAATTCCAAAGGAGCAGAACTACTCATGAAACCTTCAGTCATCATCGCCCTCGTGGTCGGCGGGGTCGTCGGCTTTGCCGTCGGCAACGTCTTCCGCTCGTCATCTGGCAGCACTGGTACTGCCGTAGTGGCGCCCTCGGGCAACCCGCAGGCTCGAGCAGCCGCAGCGCCTGGCCAAGATAGCATCTTCAAAGTTCCCCTCGAGCAGTCAGCGATTCTCGGCAAGGGCGATGCGCTGGTCACCGTGGTTGAGTTCTCAGACTACCAGTGCCCGTTCTGCAGCCGCGCCCACGTCACCGTACAGCAGCTCGAAAAAGACTACGGCGACAAGATTCGCGTGGTGATGAAGCAGAACCCGCTGCCCTTTCACGATCGCGCGAAGCCGTCGGCCCAGGCCGCCCTCGCCGCAGGTGAGCAAGGCAAGTTCTGGGAGATGCACGACAAGATGTTCGCCAATCAGCAGAACCTCCAAGAAGCGAACCTCGAGCAGTACGCCCGCGACATCGGCTTGAACGTCGACAAGTGGAAGGCCGACATGGGGAGCGCGAAGGTGGCCGCGCAGATCGAGCAAGAGCAGAAGCTCGCGGCGTCGTTGGGTGCCACGGGCACTCCGGCGTTCTTCATCAATGGCCGTAAGCTCTCGGGCGCGCAGCCGGTTGACGCCTTCAAGAAGATCATCGACGAAGAGATGGCCAAGGCGCAGCAGATGGTCGCCTCGGGCACCTCGGCCGACAAGGTCTACGCCCGGGTGATTGAGAACGGCGTCACCGCGCCTCCCCCGGCGGCGCCCTCGGCTCCGTCAGCGCCTTCAGCGCCTGCTCCGTCGGCGATTCGCAAGATCGACGTGCCGGCCGACTCGCCAGCGCGGGGTGCGAAGTACGCGAAGGTCACCATCGTCGAGTGGTCTGACTTTCAGTGCCCGTTCTGCGGCCGGGTCGCGCCGACCCTGAAGCAGATTGAAGACACCTACGGCAAAGACGTGAAGATCGTCTTTCGCCAGCAGCCGCTACCGTTTCACAACAATGCCAAGCCGGCGGCCGAGGCCTCGTTGGCGGCGCACGAGCAGGGCAAGTTCTGGCCGTACCACGACAAGCTCTTCGCCAATCAGCAGGCGCTCGATCGCGCGTCGCTCGAGAAGTATGCCTCTGAGCTGGGTCTCGACATGGGCAAGTTCAAGGCGGCCCTCGACTCGAACAAGTTCACCAAGGCGGTCGAGGCCGACTCGGCCGCGGGCATGGCGGCGGGCGCGAATGGCACTCCGACGTTCTTCATCAACGGCCGTGAGCTCGTGGGCGCGCAGCCCTTCGAGGCCTTCAAGTCGGCGATCGACGACGAGCTCAAGAAGGCCGACGCGGTGATGGCCAAGGGCGTGAAGCTCGAGAACGTGTACGCCGAGTTGCAGAAGAATGCGGGCTCGGCGCCGCCTCCTGGGCAGGCTGAAGAGGCCAAGGTGCTCGGCCCCAACGACCTGAACATCGTCGGAGCCCCAGTGAAGGGCCCGAAGAACGCCCCGGTCACCATCGTGGCGTTCTCTGACTTTCAGTGCCCCTTCTGCAGCCGGGTCGTGCCGACCCTGAAGGAGATCGAGAAGCAGTACGAGGGCAAGGTGAAGATCGCCTTCAAGAACCAGCCGCTGCCGTTTCACAACAACGCGCGCGGTGCCGCGGCGGCCGGCCTGGCTGCCAACGAGCAGGGCAAGTTCTGGGAGATGCACGACAAGATGTTCGCCAACCAGCAAGCCCTCGATCGCGCGTCGCTCGAGAAGTACGCGTCGGAGATCGGCCTCGACATGGGCAAGTTCAAGGCGGCGCTCGATTCGAACAAGTTCGAGTCGGTGATCGCGGCTGACTCGGCCGAGGGCGCGAAGGTCGGAGCGAATGGGACTCCGACGTTCTTCATCAATGGGCGGCAGGTGGTTGGTGCGCAGCCGATTGAGTCGTTCAAGACGATCATCGACGACGAGTTGGCGAAGAAGAAGAAGTAAGCCTTCCTCAGCTTGAGTTCAAAACGGGGGTCACTCGCTCGAGTGGCTCCCGTTTTTTTCTATTCGAAGTCGACGGCGACGCGGGTGACCTTGTTGGCCTCGACCTTGACGCTCTTGGTGACCGACTTCTCGAGCTTGGTGCTGGTGAAGGTGCACTTGTAGTCGCCCGCCGCCATCTTCTGGTCTTTGAACGGCGTCTCGCCGAACTCCCACTCGCCGCACTGCACGATGGCCGAGCCCGGCGTCACCAAAAACCGAACGATGCCCACCGCCTTGCTGCCATCGAGCACCGGGTTCTTGCGAGTCGGGTCTTTCTTCAGGGCCTTCAGCTCGTAGATGTGCGGCTCGGCGTCTGCCGTCACCGTGAACGTGTCAGAAATGGTCAAATACCCAGCCATTTCAACGCGAATCGAGACCGACTTGCCGACGTCGCGCTCGATGAAGAGCGGCAGCGTGCCCGTGGTGCCGTCAGCCAGAAACACCACCGTCGCGCCCGAGGGCCGTGAGCCCAGCTCAATCGACACCTTGGTCGCTGCCTTCGGCCCCTTGGGTATCACCACGTCTTCTTCGCGGGTCAGGCTGAAGGGCAGCGTCACTTCGCCCTTGGTCGGTATCGCGATGTTGGTCTCGAAGGGCGTGTACCCCCGCTTTGAAACGACCAGCGAATAGGTGCCTGGGGGGCTGTCGGGCAGCTGACACGGCGTCTCGCAGGCAAGGTCGGTCTCAGCGAAGCGCACCTGGGCCCCGCTCGGGTCAGAGGTCACCCGCACATGAGCGCGCGGCGGCTTGAGCACGATCAGCGCGCCCACCACCACGATGACGGCCAGCGCAATCGCCGCGGCGATAGGCCACCAGGCTCGGCGAGGCACGGTGCCATCTTTCTGCGTGCGCATGCTCAGGTCATCAGGCCCCGGCTGCGCGGGGGGCGGCGGCGGCAGCCTCACCACCTGCTGCAGCCTCGGCTTCGAGCGCGCCTTCGGGGGCGGCGGCTGCGCAGGCCGTTGCGGCGGAGGCTCAGCGGCGGTCACCTCCAGCGGCTGGGTCTGCTCCCGCAGCGAACGGGTCGGCTTCACCTCGCGCCCGGGGGTCTGTTGGCGCAGCTCCTTCTCGATCTCAGCCTGGTTCGCGCTGTCGGCGGTGCTCTCGCTGAAGAGCAGCTTGCCCTCTTCAGCCTCGCGCATCAGGCGGTCGGCGTAGATCTCTTGCATGAACGACGCGAGGTGCGCCGATGACGACGGTATTTTCTCGGCCAGCAGCCAATCTTCGAGCGCCGAGCCAAATAACCGCGCCTCGCCGTAGCGATCATTGCGCTCTTTGGTCAGCGCCTTGAGCACGATGGCGTCGACGGCTTTCGGTACCCGCGGGTTGACCTCCGAGGGCGGCAGCACCTTGCATTCGCTGACCGCGTTGAGGGTCTGAATGTCGGTGCCGCGCTTGAACAGGCGGGTGCCGGTAAGCAGCTCGTACATCACGACGCCGAGCGCGAAGATGTCGGTGCGGTGATCGATTTGCCGGGCACCGGCGGCCTGCTCCGGCGACATGTAGGAGTACTTGCCCTTGAGCACCCCCGACCGGGTGACGGTGGCCTGGTCAGCGGCCTTGGCGATGCCGAAATCGACGACCTTCACCCCGCCTTCGAACGAGACCAGAATGTTCTGCGGCGAGATGTCGCGGTGCACGATGTTGAGCGGGCCCCCGCGCGGGTCGGTTCGCTTGTGCGCGTAGTCGAGCCCGGTCGCCGCCTCGATGATGATGCGGCAGATGAGCGGCACCGGCAGCATGTGGTTGACCCGCTCCGACTGCTTCCACAGTCTGCGCACGTCTTCACCGTGGATGTATTCCATCGCGATGAAGAAGGTCTCGTCTTGCGAGCCCAGGTCGAAGATCTGAACGATGTTGGGGTGATTGAGGCGGGCCGCGATTCGGGCCTCGTCCAAAAACATGGTGATGAAGTCTTCGTTCTCGGCCAGGTGCGGCAGAATTCGCTTCACCACCATCAACTTCTCGAAGCCTTCGAGACCGAGCTGCCGCGCGAGGTAGATCTGGGCCATGCCCCCGGTGGCGAGCTTCTTGACCAGCTGGTATCGGCCGTAAGTCTCGATCGACACGTGGACTCAAGGCCTCACAATCGGCCTCTCGAGGTGTGGAAACGTGGTCACCGTATCATTTCCTCCGCCTGACGCGCTTTTCTCGGCTCTCTCGAACCAGCATTTCGAGGGTCTCGAGCTTCTTGCTGAGCACGGGCATCAGTATCGGGGTGCGGTCGACCTTGTCGAAGAGGGTCAGAATCTCTTCGACATGGGCCTCGATCTCTGCGGCACGCTCGGTTGAGATGCGCCGTAAGAGCAGGTCGGCGCCGGCGCCAATCAACACCCGGGCTACGGCGTCGCGAGAGGCCAGGGTCTCCTCTTTTCGCTGACCTTCTCCATCGATGAGGCGCAGCTTCGGGGCCAGGGGCAACTGCAGTTGTCGCTCGTCGCGTTTGCTCATTGAGGCGCTAGCGTACGAACGCCCAGCCCCGCGTGAAGTTTCTCGCCAGAGCGGTGCATCGCACCTGTAGCGACATCGGGTTCCGGGGCCTGAACTCCGTCGGCGTGCAGACCTCGAGTTCGTGCGAGAGTGACGGTCAGATGGCTGGCGGCTCCCGAATTTTGATTGTCGATGACAGTGCGCTGAGCCGCGAGGCGCTGCGGCGCGCGCTCGAGCTCGCAGGGCAATTGACCGTCGTGGGAGAAGCCAAGACCGGTGAAGAAGCACTGGTGCTCGCCGCGCAGCTGCGGCCCGACCTGATCACGATGGACTTGAACATGCCCGGCATGGGCGGGCTCAAGGCGATTGAAGCCATCATGCGTGAGCGGCCCACGCCGGTGGTGGTGATCTCCGAGCGCTCGTCGACTTCTGGCGTCGACCTCAACTACGAGGCGATCTCGCGCGGAGCGCTCGAATTGGTGCCCAAGTCGGCGGTGTTTGGCGCTGGGCCGAACGACGCGAAGCGTTTCGCGGAGCACCTGCGCCGGTTGGCTGAAGCAGGCAGAGACCGCGAGCGCGCCTCGCCCGTACCCGTGCACCAGGCGCCTCCCACCAAGCCTGAGACGACCGAGCCACCGGTGCTGCTGGGCATCGGCGCCTCGACGGGAGGCCCCCGCGCGGTCGCCAAGCTGCTGTCTGACCTGCCGAAAGATTTTTCGCTGCCGATCGCGCTGGTGCAGCACATGGCGGAAGACTTCTTCGACAGCTTCGTGCGCTTCTTGGGAGACGCGTCGGGCCGGGTGGTGCTGCAGGCAACGCAGGGGCTCCAGCTGCGGCCTGGGCAGGTGGTGGTGGCGCCTCCGCGCAGTGAGCTGTTCGTCACCGAGTCGCTCGAAGCCAAGCTGCTGCCTTCGCCGCGTGACGCGCTGATTTCACCGTCGGTCGACAGCTTGTTTTTCTCGATGGCGA
>JANLPS010000468.1:0-29707 GCA_031367385.1 Archangium sp.
GCATCGGCCACCGCGTCGCCGGTGAGCCGGGCATCAGGCGCGGGAGGCCGCGACTGGGGGTGCGTTTGCGCGATGCCCGCGTCGGCGTCGAGCAGCTCCCAGCCTGCGGCGACCATTTCGGCGCCAAGCCGCTTCACCCGCTCGAGCGCCGCGTCAGCAGTCGAGCATTCTTGCAGCAGGCGCACCCGGCCCGGCCCGAGGTGGTTGGGCCGCGAGCTGCGCACCACGCGCTCCCAGACGTTGGCACCACGAACTTCGAGCACCCGAACCTCTCGGAGGCCGTCATGTTTTCGCTCGTACCAGGCCATGTCTAGCGGCTGACGATCGGGATCTCGCCCGTCTTCTTCTTCTGCACGTTGGGCCCGCGCTCGCGGCCAGGGTGCACTTCCATGCCTGGCGTGAACGAGGTCACGCGATTGCGGCCTCCGCGCTTCGAGGCGTAGAGCGCGGAGTCGGCGCAGTCGATGAACCGGGTTTGATCAGTCGCGTCGTCGGGCAGGGTGGCGACCCCGATCGAGATGGTGACGTGCCCGTTGGGCTGGGTGCGCCCGTGCGGGGAGTCGATGTCGGCCACCACTTTGCGCAGCTTCTCGGCGATCTCCATCGCTTCGGGCCCCGAGACCTTGGGCAACAAGACCACGAACTCTTCGCCGCCGTAGCGCGCCAGGGTATCGACCTTGCGTACATGCGTCTTGAGCAGCTGTGAGACCAACCTCAAGATCGCGTCACCGGCCTGGTGCCCGGCCGTGTCGTTGAGCAGCTTGAAGTGATCGATGTCGATCATCAGCATCGAGAGGGGCTGATCATACCGCTCGGCCCGATGCACCTCAGACTCGAGCTGGGCGAAGAGAAAGCGCCGGTTCGGCACTCCGGTGAGTGGGTCGGTCAACGAGAGCGCGACCGTCTGCTCGTGCAGGCGCGCGTTCTGTACCGCCAGCGCGACCTGATCGGCGACAGCGGTGAAGAACTCGATTTCGTCGGGCCCGAAGTTGGCTTTCTCGGGGCGCTCGAAGTTCAACACCCCGAGCAGATCATTGCCGCCGATCATCGGCACCGAGAGCATCGAGCCCCCGCCGCGCTCGTTCGAGCCGCGCACCTTGAACATGGTGCTGGTGTCGAGATCTGACACGTAGACGCTCTTGCGGGTCTGCGCCGCGTAGCCGCAGATGCCCTCACCCAGCGAGAAGGTCATGCCCTCGCTGCCGACGTTGGCCGGGTAGGCCTTGCGAACCTCGAGCACGCCCTCGGCGGTCAGCAGCATGATCGAGAACTTCGGCACGTGCAGGGTCATCGGCACCCGCTCGCTGATGCGCTCGAGCACTTCGTTCAAGTCGAGGGTCGAGGCGATGGTTCGGGCCAGGTCGTAGAGAATCTGCAGCTCGCCCACGCGGGTCTCGAGGCGGGCGTTGACCTCCTGAATCTCTTCTTTGTATTCGAGCTCGACGCGCGCGTGATCGAGGTCGCGCTGGGTGTCGATTTCGGTGGCGGCGAACGAGGTCAGCCTCGCCAGCATGCGGTTGAAGGCCTTGGCGAGCCGGCCGATCTCGTCGTCGCCCAGGTCAGGGGCGCGCACCACCAGGTCGCCCTCTTCAGCGCGCCGCATCGCCTGGGCCAGCCGGCTCAGCTTGCGGGTGAGCAGCAGCCTCAGCGAGATCAACGTCGCGCCGATCAGCACCAGCGAGAAGACCAGCACCGAGCCCAACGCGCGCTCGAAGACGATCGAGACCTCTTCACGCAGCGAAGGCTCGTCGACGGTGAGCTGCAAGACGCCCGCGTGCATGGTCGAGTCGCCGGTGTGGCAGCCCGCACAGGCCACTCCACCGAGGGGCAGCACGACCTCGCCGCCACCTCCGTGTGACCACGGCCAAACCGAGGCTGGCGCTTCGAAGCGGCTGGTGCCGGAGGTCACGGCCAGCAGCTGCGGCGCCGCCGACGAGGGCCGGTCTTCTTCTTCGATGTTGTGCGACCAGCGCACCATGCCCTTGGCGTCGATGACCCGGAGCGTCGCGACCGACTTGAGCGTCAACCAGTTGCTGCGCACCGCACTGGTGACCGCCTTGTGCGCCACTCGCGGCGGCGTGCCCGGCGGAGAATCTTCGACGGTGCCGAAGCTCGTCGCGATGAACTGCGCCAGGCCTACTGCCTGCTCGCGCGTGTCGGTGCGCACGGCGCCGTCGGTTTGCCGCCAGACCCAAGACAGCCCGAGCAACGACACGACCAGCGCCGGCAGGGCGATGGCGAGCAGCAGCTTTTGACCGACTGATTTCAGAACGCGCTCCCCCCACCGACCGAACCTCGCGCCGACATGACGCGAGGGAGAATCGTCTAGCTGGAGTAGGGTGTGAAGTGTGCAGTTGTTCAAATCAACCCTGTTGCGTGCACAGCATGGCTTTGCTTCGCGCGACGGCGGTGTGTCTGAAGGGCCTTTTTCGTCACTCAATGCCTCGCACTCGGTCGGAGACCGCGCCGAGGCCGTCGATGAGAACCTTCGAAGGCTCGCAAAGGCCGCTAACAGCTCAGAACTGCTGACGATTACCCAGGTTCACGGCGTCGAGCTGTCGCACGACCGGGGGGGTATCGAGGCCGACGGCCTCTGGTCAGCGCGCCGCGGAGTCGCGCTCGGCATTCGCACCGCCGACTGCTTGCCCGTGCTGCTCGAAGACCGCGCGGGCCGGCGAGTGGCTGCGGTGCATGCGGGCTGGCGCGGCGTGATCGGCCTCATCGCGGTGAAGATGGTCGAGCGCTTCGCCGAGCTCGGCAGCCCGAAAGACCAGCTGCGAGTGGCGTTGGGCCCCGCGATACAGCGCTGTTGCTTCGAGGTCGACGGCGAGCTGCCTGTGCGCTTCGAGGGCGCCTTCGGGCCCAGCGTGGTGGTCGAGGGCTTCGCCAAACCGCACCTCGACCTGAGCCTGGCGGTGCGGGTGTCACTCGAGGCGGCGGGGGTTTTGCCCGAGCACATCGAGGTGCTCCCGCAGTGCACGCACTGTGATGAGCGGTTTTTCTCGCATCGTCGCGACCGCGGCGTGACCGGGCGCCAGCTCTCGTTCATCACGTGTGCGTTTGAAACAGACCTGTAGCCGCATGAGCGCGAAGGCGATTTCTTGACCCTTTGCGACGACGGTTCGTACACTTTTGACGCCATTCGCCTGCCACTCGCCATTCTGTGCGTCGCGCTCACCTCCTGCGCGATGGACTCCGCGTCGCGCGTCGAGCTCGTCGAGCTCAACAATCAGGTGCGGGCGATGCGCGCGGAGGGTGCTCGGCTCGAGGCCCGCCTCGACAAGCTCGAACAGCAAGTGACCGTCGCGTCGAGCCGGGGCACCAGCCCTTCAATCGTCGCCACCGCGAAGGCCGCCGCGGCTGTTGAGAAAGAAAAGAACGAGCCGCTGCCCTCGCTCACGGTGGTCAAGCTCAAGCCGAAGAAAGAAGCCGCGCCCAGGCTCAACACCGAGGTCGCCATCGTCGAGCCCCCCGAGGGCCTGCTCTCTGAGCTGAAAGCCGCCTCCAGCGACTCCAAAGACAATGCGCCCGACGAGGTCGAGACCCAGATCGCCGACGAGCAGTTCGAGCAAGGCGTCAGCGCGCTCAAGACCGGCAATGTCGAGGGCGCCGTCAAGACGCTCACCACCTTCAGCCAAGAATTTCCCAAGCACCCGAAGGCCGACAACGCGCTGTACTTCGCGGGCCTCGGGCAAATGGCGCTCAAAGAATACGAGATGGCCGAGAAGACCTTTCACGACGCCCTGGTGCGCTACCCCGCGGGCGACACGGTGCTCGACAGCATGCTCAAGCTGGCCGAGTGCCGCTTCAAGCTCAACCGCCCCCAAGACGCGAAAGCCACTTGGGAAAAAATCGTCGCCGGGTTCCCCGGTACTGCCGCCGCGACCGCTGCGCAGCAACGCCTCGCATCACTTTCAGCAGGGAAACCTGCCTCACCGGAATGAGTGATTTCATGACTTCCAGAATTCTCGCCGCCGCTTTCGTCTTGATTGCTTTTGCTCCCGCCACCGCGATGGCCCAGGGCACGAGGTCGGCTAAGCAGCTGCGCGACAAGTCTCGCGAGGTCGAAGACAGCGCCAAAGACGACCGCGACTCCGACACGTCGTCGGCCTCTGAAGAAGACCCCACGCCAGCGCTGCCCTCATCGAGCGCAGGCCAGCCCTCGGGCCGGCCCACCGAGGCGCCCGGCTCAGAGCACCGCGTCGAAAAGGGCGACACCCTGTGGGATCTGTCGCAGCGCTACCTGGGCAGCCCCTGGTACTGGCCCAAGGTCTGGTCGTACAACCCCGAAATCGCCAACCCCCACTGGATCTACCCGGGCAACAGCGTGCGCTTCTTCAACGGCGGCGGCGAGGGCCCGTCACGGGTCGAGGTTGGCGTCGCTCCGACTGAATTGCCCGACGTCGACGAGGGCGAAATGGTCGAAGAGGGTGACCGCGTTCACGTCGACGGGCAGATCGGCTTCGTGCCCAAGAAGGCCATCACCCTCGCCGGCACCAGCTTCGTGACCAGCCGCGAGATTGAAGAGACCGGCACCATCATCGGCTCGTTCTTCGAGGGCGAAATGCTCGCCGAGCGACAGCCGGTGTACGTTCGTTACGCGAACCGCCGCACGCCGAAGTTAGGTGAGCTCTTCGTCATCTATAAGAACGCCGGTGAAATCACCCACCCGTATACGAAAGACATCATCGGCTACCAGACCCGCATCTTGGGCCAGGGTAAGGTGACCAAGGTCGAGCCCAATGGCATCGCCACCGCGGTCATCTTGAAGGCCTACGAGCCCATCGACCGCGGAGCGCTGATCGGCCCCAGCGGCGAGGCCCTGTCGCACTCGGTCTCATTGCGGCCCAATGACCGCGAGATCAAAGACGCCTACGTGGTCACCGCCACCGATACCTTCTTGACCGTGCTCGCCGAGAACCAGCTGATCATCATCGACAAGGGCGCCGACGACGGCGTCAAGCCGGGCAACACCTTCATCATCTGGCGCCAGCACGACGGGCTCTCGCAGGCTGCGTTTCTCGACCCCACCATGCGCGATGAAGACATGCCTCGCGAAGACGTGGGCGCGTGCATGGCCTTCGAAGTGAAGTCGCGCGCCACGACGTGTCTGCTGGTCTCGACCATTCGCGAAATCGTTCGCGGAGACCACGTCGACATGCGCGCGGGCGGCAATGGCGCGCGCTCTGAGAGGTAGCCGAGTCTACAGCCGCAGACCCGGGCACTGTGCCGCGCAGCTGGCGAAATCGTGCTCGCCGGGTGGCGTGCCAGCGTCGGGGTTGACGCAGACCGCGCCTTTGACGCACTGAATACAGGCTTCGCTCCGCGAGCCGAAGTCGTACTCGCAATCGCCGTCGTCCCACGCGGTTTGGGCGCGATAGCAGGCGTAGTACTTGGTGCACGCAGTGTCGATGGGTGGGTGGCCGGTGCAGGCGATCAAAGCCATCGCCAGAACGTGAAAGAACGGAGCGCTCACGATGCGGCCCCGTCGCCTGCGTTTTGAGAGACCATCGACCTGCGCTTTGAATGTGCTGTGCATGGGTTGGGGCGCGATGCAATCGATGCACCACGTCGAGTCTTGCGGGCACCCTCGCGCTCGACCTTTTGAGAAACCGCGACATCTTCGCCCGCCGCCAAGACCGTGAGCGGGAACCCCTCGACGTACTTGTCAGACTCGCCTGCTATGCCTTCGCCCCATGACGGGGTTGGGGTCGGTTGAGCGGCGGGTGACAGCAGCGTTGTGGTCATTGCAGGGCATCGGGCGTCAGGCCCTCGATCGCCTGGGGCAGCTGGGGCCGCTCGAGCAATGGCACTCGGCCGAACCAAGTCACCTGATGAAGGCGGTGGCCTGGTCGCCACGGGCCTGCGAATCACTGCGCTCGATTCGCAGTCTCGGGCACGTGGCCGAGCGGCTCGAACAGCGGCTCGTGAAGCTGGGGTACGAGGTGGCCTTCAACGGCGACCCGAAGTACCCCCCGAGGGTGAGCGAGCTGGCCCAGGCCCCACCGATGCTCTTCGTGATGGGCCCCGGGGCGGCGGTGGCGCCGCGAAGAAGAGTGGCCATGGTCGGTACCCGCCACCCAGACCAGGGGTTTCTCGAGCGGGCGCGGTTCTTCGCTGAGGTCACCTCGGCAGCTTGTGTCGGCATTATCTCTGGCGGCGCCGATGGCGTTGACCAAGCCTGCCATGGGGCCGCGTTGAGGGCAGGGGCCGAGACCTGGGCGTTCTTGGGCTGCGCGATCGACCAGATCGACGCGGCCCAGCGCCGGTTGGTCAAGCCCTTTCGGGAGCACGGCGGCACCCTGTTCTCTGAATTTCCCCCCGGGGCCAGGTCAGCGCGCGACACGTTTCCCCGCCGTAATCGGCTGATCTCGGGCGCGGCTGACGCGGTGCTGGTGCTGCGAGCGCCGCGGGGCTCGGGGGCGCTGCACACCGTCTCTTATGCCATCGAGCAAGGCCGGCCCGTGCTGGCGATGCCCGGTGACTTCTTCAACGAGGCCGCCGCGGGCTGTAACGAGCTCATTCGGAGTGGTCGGGCCAGCATCTGCCTCGAGCCGAATGACCTGCTCCGGGCCGCGGGGCTGACGCCGGCCGAGGCGGTCACGCCCGTCGAGGCCAAGCTGCATGTAGGTGAGCTGACCCCGCTGGCGCAGCAGGTTTTGGCGAATGTCCAGCGTACTCCGGTCGATTTCGAGTGGCTGTTGACCGAGACGAAGTGCGGGTCAGGAGACCTCGCTTCGGCCCTGCTCGAGCTCGAGCTTGCGAATCGTGTCGTGAAACACCCGGGGAGACGCTATGAGCTGCTCTAGATCAGGTTTGTTGACGCGATGAGATGCGCCAACTAGAAACCACTGACTCTTTTTCGTCGCGCGAATCGGTTTGGTTGAAAGGAACGACGACGCACATGTCCGCCAGCTTGTTGGTTCACCATGTCCTCGATGTGGTGCTGAACGAAGCCCCGAAGGCTGCCGCAGCGCAGCCCGAGGGCAATGCACTCGTCGCCTTCTTCAAAGAAGGCGGCAATTTCATGTTGATCAACGTGCTCTGGTTGGCTGCTGCCTTGGCAGTGGTCATCGAGCGCGTCATCACCTTGATGTTTCGCTACAACCTCAACTCCGGGCCGTTCATGGAGCAGATCACCAAGCTCGTGTTGACCGGCAACGTCGACCGCGCGGTGAAGCTCTGTGGCGCGGCGCCGCATGCTCCGCTCGCCAAGGTGATTCGCGCGGGGCTGACCCGAGCCAACCGCGGCGAGATCGAGGTCGCCAAGGCGATCGAAGAGTCGATTCTCGAGAACTCACCGCACATCTCGGCCCGAATTCAGTGGCTGTGGTCGCTGGCCAACGTCGCAACGCTGTTCGGCCTCATCGGCACCATTGTCGGCCTCATCGGTACCTTCAAGTCACTCGGCAACGTGCCCGCCGAACAGAAGCAGGCCTTGCTCTCGAAGGGTATTTCGGAGGCAATGAACAACACGGCCTTCGGTCTGGGCATCGCCGTGACCTGCATCATCTTTCACTTGTTCTTGACCGCTTACGCCCGTCGCATGGTCGAAACGGTCGAGCTCAACGCGATGAAGCTCGAGAACCTGCTCGGCCGCCGCGCCGCGGGTGAGACCAGCGCGATGGACTTCGAGAAGGTCTCGTAAACCGCTCCAGCGGGAACTGAAGTTCACTCTTGCTGTCAGGTTGACGACCCATGGCTTTTCACATCTCGAAAAGAAAGCTGAAGCCTAAAGAAGAAGACGAGATGGGCGAGCTCAACATCGTCCCCTATCTCGACATCTTGATGAACCTGATCATCTTCATTTTGTTGTCGATGTCAGGTCTCGCGGCGTTCGGTATTTTGAATGTGAATGCGCCCACGTATGGCGGTGGCGGGGGTGGTGCGAACAATGACGCGCCTGAGCTGCTGCTGACGGTGGCGATCTCGAAGAAGGGCTTCTACGTGGCCGCGCAGGGTGGCGTGTTGCCTGGGCAAGAGAACGCCGAAGCTGCGCCAGGGCAGGGTGCTCCCACCGTGCCGACCAAGGGCGATGGCACCTACGACTACGCGGCGCTGACCGAGAAGATGAAGCAGGTCAAAAGCTCGGTGAAGCAGATGATTGACGAGGGCAAAGTGGCGCCGACCAGCGATTCGAAGGTGATCATCGCGGCCGAGGCCGACACCCAGTACGAAGTGATCGTCGGCACGATGGACGCGACTCGCGAGACCGTCGGCGACCACAAGCTTCTTTTCCCCGATGTGACCCTGGCGAGCTTCTAAATGGTCGGCATGCCGCAGAACCCGCCTGAAGCGTTGAGCGACGACGACATCTTGCGAATGCGCTTTCGCAAGGCGATGGCGCGCAAGAAGCGCAAAGAGCGCGAGGCCGAAGGCGAGATCAAAGAGCTCAACATCACCGCGATGATGGACATCATGACCATCATCTTGGTCTTCTTGATCAAGTCGTATTCGACCTCGTCGGTGACGGTGACCGCGTCAGAAGACATTCGGCCCCCGGTCTCGACGACGAGGCAGACGCCCAAAGACACCATCGCGATCACGGTGACCCCCAAGGGCATTCTGGTGGGCGACCGTCGCAAGGTCGAGCTCATCAACATGCAGGTGCAGAAGGGCGACCTCGAGGGCAAAAAGATTCTGCCCCTCGACGCGGCGCTCAAGAAAGAAGTCGAGAAGCTCAAGTACATCGCCGAGCGAAACCCGGCGGCGCCGTTCAATCACGAGGTCTCGGTGATTGGCGACAAGCGCATACCGTATGAGCTGCTCAGCTCGGTGCTGTACACGGCCGGCCAGAACGAGCTCGAGAACTTTCGCTTCATCGTCATCGCCAAAGAGTAACCGCGGAACCGGACCTGGGTCCGTTCACGCTGAGGGACTCGAAGCGCACGCGTTGACGTGAGGTTCTGGTCTTGACGGGGGTCCTTCGAGTCCCTCAGGACGAACGGGGTGGGGCACCTCACATGCCATTTTTCCTGTAAGAGCCGCTCATGGCGACTCAAGCGATCACCGTCATTGGCGGCGGGCTGGCGGGCTCTGAATGCGCGTTTCAACTGGCGCGCCTGGGCCACCAGGTGGTGCTGCGCGAGCAGAAACCCGAGAAGAAGTCTCCCGCGCACCAGAGCGGCAAAATGGCCGAGCTGGTGTGCTCGAACTCGTTGCGCAGCGACAACCCCGAGAGCGCCATCGGCCTCTTGCACGCCGAGCTTCGCCGGGTCGGCAGCCTGATCTTGAGCTGCGCCGACCAGCACCGCGTGCCCGCCGGAGACGCGCTGGCCGTCGACCGCGAGCACTTCAGCGACGAAGTGCAGCGCCGGTTGACCTCGCAGAAGCCCCTCACCCTGGTGCCTGGAGAGGTCAGCGCCCTGCCCGAGGGCACCGTGGTGGTCGCCACCGGGCCCCTGACCAGCCCCGCGTTGACCGAGTCGCTGATGCAGCACACCGGCGAGAAGCTCTACTTCTACGACGCGATCGCGCCGATCGTCGCGGCCGACTCCATCGACCTGAACATCGCCTTTCGGCAGAGCCGGTACGGCAAAGGTGGGGGCGATGACTACCTCAACCTGCCGATGAACAGAGACGAGTACCACCGCTTCGTGACCGAGGTGAAAGCCGGGCAGAAGGTCACGCCCCATGCCTTTGAAGAACCCAAGTACTTCGAAGGGTGTCTGCCGATTGAAGTGATGGCCGAGCGCGGAGACGAGACGTTGGCGTTTGGCCCGATGAAACCGGTGGGGCTCGTCGACCCGCGCACCAAGTCGCAGCCCTACGCGGTGGTGCAGCTGCGAATGGAAGACCGCGCCGGCACCGCGTGGAACCTGGTCGGCTTTCAAACTCGCCTCTCGTGGCCCGAGCAGAAGCGCATCTTCGGCCTGATACCGGGCCTGCAGAACGCCGAGTGGGTGCGCATGGGCCAGATTCACCGCAACACCTTCATCGACAGCCCGCGGCTGCTCTCAGCTGACTTCTCGCTGAAAACCGAGCCGCGAATCTTCTTCGCCGGGCAGATCACCGGGGTCGAGGGCTACGTCGAGTCAGCGGCCTGCGGGTACCTCGTGGCCCTGGCCCTGCACGCCCGGTTGACGGGTCAGCCCTTCGTGGCGCCTCCCGCCACCACCGCGCTGGGGGCGCTGTACCGCCACGTCACCGGCGAGGCGCACCCGACCGAGTACCGCTACCAGCCGACCAACATCGTCTTCGCGCTCTTCCCTCCGCTCGAGGGGCGCATGAAGAAGGCCGAGAAACGCACCCAGTATTCGGCCCGGGCGCAGCTCGCGTTCGACGGGTGGGCGGCGTCGGCTCCGCACCCGGTGCTGCCACGGGCGGCGGTGATCGCCGCGGTCGCAGCGGCCGCGATGGCACCCGAGGTCACCGCTTGAAAGGCACCATCATGTCTCGAATGTCGCTGGTCGCGTTGTGCCTGCTGTTCGCGTGCAAAGCCAAGGGGCAAGAAGGCACCGGGGCAGGCGCTCCGGGGTCGACGCGAATGGGGCTGCAGGTGCCCTCGGCCCGGGTGCCGAGCCAGGGAGAGAAGCGGCTGACCGGTTTTCCCAGTGATGTGCGGGTGGCGCCCGGTGGCAAGGCCGCGGTGGCGATCGTCGACGCGCAGACGCCCGCGATACCCGGCGTGCCGCCCAACCTCAAGGTCGGTACCCTCTGGGCGCTGCAAGTCGAAGGCACCGCGACCACCAAGATCGTCAACGGGGTCAGCAACATGCCCGGCGGGCTGCTCTTTTCGCCCGACGGTCATTACGCCCTGGCCCTGGGCGCGTGGGACCCGCTGCAGCAGAACGGCGAGCTCTACGTGCAAGATTTGACGCGCTTCGAGGCCGAGAAGAAACGCCTCGCCGCCAAGGTCAGCTACCTGCTGGCCGGCCCTGATTCGAAGACGGTCGCCTTCGTGGTCGAGGGCGTGCTGCAGGTGGGCCCGCTGCCGGGTGGCCCGTTCAAGCAGGTGGCCGGTGAAGTGGCGACGGCGGAGTTCGCCCCGAACTCGGCGCACTTGTACTTTCGGCGCAAGGCCGCGGCCGGGGGAGGGCTGTATCAAATCGACCTGCGCAGCGAGAAATCGGTGCCCAAACGCATCGTCGACCTGGTCGGTGACTTCGCGGTCTCAGACGACTCGAAGCACATCGTCGCGCTGGCTCGCTCGAACCCCAAGCAGTTCGGCTTCGAGCTGTACGTGGCCGACGCGACGTCACTGGTGACTCGCAAAATCTCAGACGACTCGATGAAGTTCGCCATCTCGAAAGACTCGAAGTGGCTCGCGCACATGCAGATCAGCGCGACCAAGGCCAAGGGCGGCGGCATGAACCCGCAAGACCTCGAGATGGGTGAGCTGATGCTCGAGCCGCTGGGCGGCGGTGAGGGCCGCAAGGTTGGCGCGAGGGTCAAAGAATTCGAGTTCACCTCCGACAACTCGCGGCTCATCTTTCGCGATCGCTACGAGGCGTTGCCGCTGGTCGCCGACGGCAAGGTCGAAAAGGTCGGAGACCTGACCACCGTCACCTTGCCGTTAGGCGAGCCCAAGTTGATTCAGCGCCGGGTGCCGAACTTCCTCGTCTCGCCCGACGGCAAGGCCATCGCGTACACCGTGCGCATCGAGCGGCCCGAGTACACGCGGCACCTGTTCATCGTCAAAGAAGGCGAGGCGCCGGTGCAGGTCGCGGAGTGGCTGTACGAGTACCAGTTCACCCCCGACAGCAAGACGCTGTTGTTTCGCTCGAACTGCACCCGCAATGGCCGCTCGTGCGACCTGCGCTCGCAGAGCCTCGAGAAGCTCACCACCGAGAAGTCGAAGGTCGAGGCCGAGGCGACGTACAACTTCAGGCTCAGCGACGACGGCAAGCACCTGGTCTACTCGTACGCGCACACCGCCGACCAATCGTTCGACATCGCCGCGCTCAACACCCAGAATCACGAGCGCAAGACCATCGACCAGTTCGTGATGATGCCAGCGCTGTTCGGCGGGGCATCGCAGCAGCGCCTGGTGTACCTGGTCGACGAGAAGAACCGGCCTGGCGTGTACGTGTCGACTGACTTGCCCTGAGTTTTTCCAAGCGCCAATGGCAGGCCGCCGGGTAGAACGCCGCCATGCGAATCTTAAGCGGCGTTCAGTCTTCGGGCCGGCTGCACCTGGGCAATTACTACGGCGCGATTCGCGAGTTCGTACGGCTGCAAGACGAGGGCGAGGCGCTGTATTTCATCGCGAACTACCACGCGTTGACCTCGGTGCGAGACCCGGTGCTGGCGCGGCAGCTGACCTTCGAGACCGCGGTGGCCTTCATGGCGCTCGGCGTTGACCCCGCGCGCGCGACGCTGTTTCGGCAGAGCGACATTCCCGAGGTGACCGAGTTGTACTGGCTGCTGGGCACGGTGGTGCCGATGAACAACCTCGCGCGGGCCCACAGCTACCGCGACAAGATCGAGAACAAGGCCATCGAAAATCCCGAGTTCGGCCTCTTCGCGTACCCGGTGCTGATGGCGGCTGACATTCTGCTGTACGACTCCGACGTGGTGCCGGTGGGCAAAGACCAGAAGCAGCACCTCGAGTTCACGCGCGACTGGGCCACCAAGTTCAACGTGATGTACGTGAAGGGCTACGACGCGAAGAAGCCAACGAATGGCATCTTCAAGTTGCCCGAGGTGAAGACCCGCGAGGAGACCGCGGTGATCCCCGGCCGCGATGGGCAGAAGATGTCGAAGAGCTACAACAACACCATCGACTTGTTCGGCACCGACAAAGAAGTCGAGAAGCAGATCAAGTCGGTGAAGACCGATTCTGCCGCGGTCGAGGCTCCCAAGCCCTTGGTCGACGCGCCGTTGTACGACTTGCTCAAGCTCGTGCTGCCGCCCGACCAATTCGCCGCCGCTGACGTCGAGTGGAAGGCTGGAGGCAAAGGGTACGGCCACTTCAAGGGCCTGTTGCTCGACGGGTACCACGCCACCTTCGCGGAGCCGCGCAGGCGCTATCAGGAACTGATGGCCGATCCCGCCGAGGTCGAGAGGTTGCTCAAAGCGGGCGCACAGAAGGCCCGCGGGTTCGCGGCACCGGTCATCTCCCGTGTTCGCGCGGCGGTCGGGCTGTGAATAAAGGGGACAGGCTGGTTTAAGTGCCGGGCACCCGGGTGGCGCGGTCACTTAAACCAGTCTGTCCCCTTTATTCGACTGTGAAGCTCACCGGCCAGGGGCCGTAGGGTTTGCTGGGCACTCCGTTGCGGGTCGAGGCGAAGTACTCGCGCTGACCGGCGATGACGCGCACGCGCACCAGGCCCCGCTGACCTGGCTTCAACAGCCCCGCGTGCACGCAGGCCGCGCCGAGGTGCGAGTCGCCGGTGAACACCTCGGTGCCCCAGACCTCGCCCGAGCTCGCGCCAGTCACATCGAACAGCATCACGTTGCCGATGTCGTCAGCGGTGATGTGGAGCACTCCGGGGTCGGGGCGCACGCCCTGAATGCGGCGAATTTCGGCTCGAATCGCCAACGCCTCGTCGAGCTCGCCGGCCCGGGTATGCCGCCCTTGCAGCACCGTGAGCTTGCCCACCGCCTCATCAATGACCTGTTGCACTTCGAGCGTCTGGGCCGAGGCCGCCGACGCGAACGAAATCACCACCAAGATCAACGCCTTTGAGCTGAGCACCGGCCTGTGACTCCGGGCGCGAAAATGGTGTTCCACAATGGCCATTGGGGCCATCTGCTGGTACGAGGCCCAGGCCGATTTACCGGCCCTGGAGCCACAGTGACCGACGTGAAGGACGTGAGTCCTGCACCTAGAGATGACGAAGCATTGGGCGAGGTTCTCGCTCCCCGCGATGCCTTTCGCATTGCGCTGCCCAACTTCGAAGGCCCGCTCGACCTGCTGCTGCACCTCATTCGAGAGCACAAGCTCGAGATTCTCGACATACCGATCGCGCTGATCACCGAAAAGTACCTCGCGCACCTCGACGCGATGCGGGAGATCGACCTCGACATCGCCGGTGAGTTCTTGGTGATGGCGTCGACCCTGCTGCACCTCAAATCGCGCATGTTGCTGCCGCGCGAAGAGGTCGCCGCCGGCCCCGATGGCGTCGAGGGAGGCGCCGACAGCCTCGACCCGCGCGCCGAGCTCGTGCGGCGCTTGCTCGAGTACCAGAAGTACAAAGACGCCTCCGAGTCGCTGGCGAAGAACGACTTGCTCGACCGCGACGTTTTCCGCCGGCGGGTGGTGGTGCAAGAGGTGCCGCTCGACCCTGAAGAGGTCGGGTTGCAAGAGGTCAGCATCTACAAGCTGATCGAAGCGCTCGATCGGGTGCTCGAGAACCTGATACCGAAGAAGCAGCACGAGGTCGTGCGCGAGCACCTCTCGCTCTCAGAGGCGATGAACGGCATCGTCGGTAAGTTGCGCGCTGCCGACGGCGATGAGCTTCGCTTCTTGTCGATGTTCGAAGGCCAGCGCAGCCGCAGCGCGGTGGTGATCACCTTTCTCGCCCTGCTGGAGCTCGCGAAGATGAAGCTGGTGCGCATTTTTCAGCAAGAAGACCTCGACGACATTTTCATCACCGCGAAGCCGTCGCTCGCGAGCTACATCATGCCGGCTGCTGAAGAGGTTGACCGTGAGTACCAATAAGAATGGCCCGCAGGGGCCCTCGCCGTTCAGCGAAGAAGAGGTCGCCAGCGTCACCCAGGGGCCGGCGGGTGACCCCGAGCTCGATGAGCTCGAAGCCGCCACGATTGACGCGACTGACATCGAGACTCCGTTCGAGAAGATCGTCGCCAAGGCCCGAAAGCTCTCGGTCGCCCAGGTGCGCAACGTCGTCGAGAGCGTGCTGTTCGTCTCGGCCGAGGCGCTGTCGGTCGACCAGATTTACGAGGCCACCGGCATCGACCGCGAAAAGGTGCAGAAGGGCCTCGAGGCGCTGCAGGGCGACCGGCGCGAAGGCATGTCGGGCCTGGTGCTCTATGAGGTGGCGGGCGGGTGGCAGTTTCGAACCGCTCCCGAATCGTCGGAGTTCGTGCGCAGGTACCTGAAGGTCAAGCCCCAGCGCCTGACCCGGGCCGCGCTCGAGACGTTGGCGATCTGCGCGTACCGGCAGCCGGTGACCCGGCCCGAGATCGAAGACATTCGCGGCGTCGATTCTGGCGCGGTGCTCAAGGCCCTGCTCGACCGCCGGTTGATCAAGATCGTCGGCAAGAAAGAAGAAGTCGGCCGCCCGATTCTCTACGGCACGACCAAGGAGTTTCTCGAGTTCTTCGCGCTGCGAGACTTGAACGCCTTGCCCACGCTGCGTGAATTTCACGAGCTGACTGAAGAGCACCAAGAGATCGTCGAGCAAGAGGCGCCCAAGCCGAGCGCCGAGGGCACGATTGCCGCGCTGGCAGACCCCGAATTTCAAAAGAAGCTCGATCAGGCCGACAAAGACTCAGAGGCGGCGCTCGAAGAGCTCGAGAAGGCCATCGACACCGCCGACGTGACCTCGAAGACGGCCGCGAAGATTTTGAACCCCCCTCCGGAGCCGTCATTGACGGCGCCTCCTGGCGAGAACCCGCCGCTGCAGCACGAGAGAGAGAAGTAAGCCATGGAGCGTCTTCAAAAGTACCTCGCCCGCGCGGGCATCTCGTCGCGTCGCGCCGCCGAGCAGTTGATTCTCGACGGTCGCGTGAAGGTCAACGGTCAGGTCGTCACCACCTTGGGCACCAAGGTCGACGGCAACAAAGACCTGGTCGTGATGGACGGTGCCCCCGTCGTCGCCTCGAATGAGCGGCAGTGGTACCTGTTTTACAAGCCGCCCGGGGTCGTCACCACGATGCATGACCCGCAGGGCCGGCCGACGGTCGGCGAGTATGTCGAGCGGCTCGAAGGCCGGGTCTTCCCCGTGGGGCGGCTCGATTATGACGCCGAGGGCGCGCTGCTGCTCACCGATGACGGCGAGACCGCGAACAAGTTGATGCACCCCAAGCACCAGGTGCCGCGGGTGTATTTGGCCAAGGTGAAGGGCAACCCCGACGATGCGTCGCTCGAGAAGTTGCGCGGCGGCGTTCGGTTGGAAGATGGGCTCGCCACGCCGACCGAGGTGTCGCGGTTCGAGCGGGCTGAGAAGAATACCTGGCTCAAGATCGTCGTGACCGAAGGCCGGCCGCACCTGGTGAAGCGATTGTGCGCGGCGATTGGGCACCCGGTGGTTCGGCTCTACCGGCCGCAGCACGCGGGCATCGGCGTCGAGGGCGTGAAGCCGGGTGAGTTTCGGCCGCTCACGGTCGACGAGGTGCGGCAGGTGAAGGCGGCGGGCGATGGGCGCAGCTCGGCTCCGAATGAGCTGCGGTTGCCGGCGCGGCGTCACGGGCATGGAGCCTCGTCGAATGACTCGCCAGCGCGGCCTTCGGGTCGGGCGATGAGCGAGCCTGAAGAGACTGAGGGTGAAGAGCCCGTGTCGCGGGCTGACACCGAGGCCGATGCGCCGAGGGGTCGGTCGGGTGCGTCCCGTGCGGGTTCAGGTGATTCGCGCGAGCGTTCGGGGGCGTCGCGCGGGCGTTCGGGAGCGCCCCGTGACGGTTCAGGTGAATCGCGTGGGCGTTCAGGGCAGGCGCGGGCCGAGTCGCGTGAACATGCTGATGCGCGAACTGGGTCCGATGCATCGCGTGAACGTTCGGGCGAGGCGCGTGAGGGCGCGTATGAGTCGAATGAGCGTTCAGATGAGGCACGAGCCGGTGCCGATGCTCCGCGTGGGCGTTCAGGGCGGGCGGGTTCGGACGAGTCGCGTGAGCGTTCGGATGAGGCGCGAGCCGGTTCCGATGCGCCGCGTGGGCGTTCAGGGCAGGCGCGGGCGGGTTCGGATGAGTCGCATGAGCATTCGGATGAGGCGCGAGCCGGTACCGATGCGCCGCGCGGGCGTTCAGGTCAGGCGCGGGCGGGGTCGGACGAGTCGCGTGAGCATTCGGATGAGGCGCGAGCAGGTTCTGATGCGCCGCGTGGGCGTTCAGGGCCGGCGCGGGCGGGTTCAGGTGCGTCGCGTGAGCGTTCGGCACCGCGCGAGCGTTCGGCCTCGTCGAATCGAGATCGCCCGCAAGAGCGTTCAGCTTCTCGGCCCAGCGCGCCGGTGCGGCGGGCTCCTGCGCAGGCCGAAGCCCCGTCGGCAGAGGGCCCAGCCAGGCCCTTCAGGGCTCCGCGCTTCGGAGCGGCGTTCAAGTCGCGCTCAGAAGCACCCAGTGGTGGCGGTCGCGGCTTCAAGTCGGCCGGTAAGCCGGTTCGCGAGTTCGACCCGAGACGAGCTCCGAAGCCAGGAGCGCAGGGCATGGTGCGCGGCTCCGACCGGCCTGCGTCGTCACGGCCGATGAAGGGCGCCGTGAAGGGCGCTGCGTTCGAGCGTGCGGCGCCTGGCAAGAGCGCAGAGCGAGACACGGGTTTTCGCGGCCGCTCAGCGACGGGTGACGAGGGCGGGGGCAGCTTCGATACCTCTCCCCGGCCCGAGGGCATGCGCGGCAGCATTCATCGCGGCACCACCGCAGGTTCGCGAGCAGGCGCGGGCAGCTCAGCGGGCTACCAGGGCACCGGAGTGCCCACCGGCAGAGACCGATTCGCCGCGCGGGCCACGACCAGCGTGAAGGGCGCGTTCGGCAACAAGCGCCCGGGCTCGAAGGGGCCTCCGCGAGATGCGGGCCGGGGTCCTCCGCGAGGCAAGGGCGGCGGCGGCAAGGGCGGGTTTCGCGGCGGGCGGTGAGGCGTCGCCCGAGGCGACTCTTTAGAACCCCGTGTGAAGTTCGTTGGTTACCTCTTCGCGTGACCGAGAGGAACGTGCACATTCACGCCGATGAACGTGCACATTCACTCTAGCGAACGTGAGCCTTCACAGCGGTCTCACCCGTCTCACCAAGGTGCTCGAGAACGCAGTGAGTCAGACCCGGGGTGGCCGTTTGCAGAATCGAAAACTCACAGTGTTTGCGGTGCTTTCGCTCGCGACGCTCCGGTGCGTCGGCATCGTGGGCGACGGTGGTGGCGGCAGTGATGGCGGCCTCAAGCCCGACGCCGGAGTCACCACCCGAGACTCGGGCCGTGAAGCCGACGACGCCGGTCTCGAGCTCCGCGACGCTGGCAACGCCCCGAGTGATGCCGGCAGTGACCCGAATGACAGTGGCACCGACACCGATGCAGGCACCGAGGTCACTGATTCAGGCACCGCGCCCGACGCCGGCGTCTCACCGGTCGATGCGGGTGCCGTTGGTTCCTTCACCAGTGACGCGGGGGCCCCCGACGGCGGCATTCTCAACGCCTACTACGCCTACCCAGCGTGGAAATTGTGGGCGCTCGACCCGGCCGCGGTTCATTACTCCGGCTTCAACCTCGGCGACTCGACGCTCCACCAGGCCGATTTCATGGCCACCCTCGAGGCCGACCGCCTCTTTCCCGACCCCACGGTCAACACCTACCCCGCGCCGTTTCTCGCGCTGGTCGCCTCTGCCACGCAGCCAGCCATCGCCGGTTTCTGGGACGATGCCTACGCCACGCGCGATGGAGCGCACACCGTGCTCGAGAACGGGTGGGGCGATGGGTCTGGCAACGGCATCAACCTCACCGGTCAGTACGTGCGGGTGCCCTTCGGTCAGTGCTCGAGCATCGATACCAAGCGTCTCGGCGTGAACTTCACCAGCGAGTCTTTCTCGTACAGCGGGCATCATCTGATCGGCAGCACGTACGCCGTCGGTGACACCGAGCGAAACTTCTCTTTCGCCAACACCGTGCGAGGCACCCCGGCCTACCTGTCGTACGCCGAGACCATCGCCGACCGCGGCATCGACTCGTACGACGCGTTGTATTCGCACTCGTTTCAGTCGGTCGGCCGCTCGAACAGCGAGACCGGAGCGCTCTTCAAAATGCTCGTCGCGGGTGGGTACCTGCCCCGAGCGACGAAAGACCTGCTCAAGCGGCACGGCGCCTACGCGATGGTGTTGATCAACGTGTTTCGCCAGACCTTGCCGTACACCGAGGCCGACGGGCAGACGCTGCCGTTGGCGAGCGAGATGCTGCAGCGCCCCGCGTATTTTTCGAATGGCTCCAACACCTCGCAGGAGTTCGTGCCCCGAAACCAGAGTTACCACCAGTACAACGAGAGCCTTCACCTCTCGCGAATGATCGAGATGACGAAGGCGATGACGGTCGCTCCGCCGATGGCGATCATTCGGGTGGTGGGCCTGACCGTCACCAAGGGCGGCACCACGCTGGTCGACAACGCCACGACCGACGTGCGGTTGCATGGCGTCAACAAGACGATGGCCCGAATCTGGGGCAACGCGGGAGAAACCCTCTCGGTCTTGATCGACGTTGGCGGCTCGTATGACCTGCAGGGCTTACCGCTCAGCGCCTCGTGGCAGACGGTGTACCCGCAGCAGCACAACATCAGCATCGTTCACCAGGCAGGGCCGCTGTGGCGACTCACCGTCACCCACGACCCGATGCTGCCCAAGGGCAGGTTGCCCGTCGCGTTGTTCGTCAACAACGGCCAGCGCAACAGCCCGCCCGCGTTCGTGAACTTCTACTACCCCGAGCCAGGGCAGACCGACACGCCCAACTATGTCTCGGCGGCCAACCCCATTTCGACCGACGAGGTGCAGAAGAACCTGAGGCCGACGTTCGCCACCAGCCTGGCCACCGATTGGGTCAATCTCAAGCCCGGGGCCACCACCGCGTTCGATCTCTCCTGCACCGACAGCGAAGGGTTCGCGGTGAAGTACTACCGGTGGTTGGGAGAGGTCGGCGCGCTCGGCGGCTCGCACTTCACCTACACCGCACCGAGCAAAGACCCCGGCCTCGTTCACCTGGTGCATCTCATCTGCTCCGACGGCACCGGTGGTACCTCGAGCACCCTGGTGCGCCTGGTGGTGACGCCTTCTGACGGCGCGCTGCCCAGCGGCTGGCTCAGCACGGTCTACGGAGAACCCGAGGCCTCAGGCCAGGCCAGTGAAAAGGACGGCGTCTTCGAGGTGGTTGGCAATGGGCCTGACCTCTACAACACCGATCACGGCCGCATCGTGTTTCAGACGATGAGCGGCGACATCGACTTCAGCGCCAAGGTGCTCGACTTGAGCGTCGATGGCAGCACCAACAACAGCTACGCCAAGGGCGGCGTGATGCTCCGCGAGAGCCTTGCCAGCGGCGCTCGGAGTGCGTTCGCCTTCGTTCAAGGGAACTCCGCGTCTGCGACGCCGCTCAGCGTGGGCGTGCAGATTCGCAACGCGGCTGACTGGTTTCACGCAGGCCAGGCGCGCCCTGGCCCCGCCGGGCCGGCGTACGTCAAGGTCATGCGGCGCGGCAGCCTCTTGGCCGGGTTTCAATCAGCCGACGGCGCCGTGTGGGAGCAGCTCTGGTCGACCGATGTGCCTGGCCCCAGCCCGACCATGGTCGCAGGCCTCGCGGTGCTGAGCGCCGACCAGTCGCGCGGCGATGAAATCAAGTACGCGCGGGGCTCGTTCGAGGTGCTCGCCGGCCCGCAGGTGTCCATCCCCCTGGCGACGCTGCAGGGTACGGCGGCCTACAACTCGTACAATTTCACGACCAAGGCGACCATCACGCTGGTCGCGGCCGACGTGACCCACTCGATTCGGTACACCCTCGATGGCAGCACGCCCGGCCCCGGCTCGCCGCTCTATTCGGCGCCCTTCGACATCACCACCGCCGGGCCGACCGTGCTCAACGCCAAGGCCTTCGACGGCGCGACGCCTTCGCAGACGTTGCAGGTGAACCTCACCGTGACGCCCTGACAGCCGCTTCTGTAGGGTAGGGTCTGGCGATGCCTGACCTGTTTCGTGTCGAAGTCACCGAGCTGACGAAGATCTCGTCGCTCGAAGCCCTGGCGGCTCAGAAGTCGCTCTTTCACTACATCAGCGCGTTCTACCGAAACGTCGGCGAGCTCGATGGCAACGTACCCGAGGGCCCGAGCTCAGCCAAGGGCCTCGACGGCCTGCTCGGGCCGATGGTCGAGCACGTTCGCCTCGGGGGCTCGTGTGAAACCACCGCCAACCACACGTGGAATGCGTTCATGACCGCCCTGGTGAAGAACCTGGCCGCGCCTGAGACCGCGAGCAGCCCGCTGCCGATCAGCAACGTCACCATCAAGGTCGAAGAGCTCGCCGCCAACGCCGGCCTGCCTCGAGAGATCTCTGGAGCCTCGTCGCTGTTCGCCTCGTTGTTGGCGCTCGGTCAGGGCCGCAACCCGATTCGCGACCACTTTGGCGATGCGGTGCTGACGCCGTCGAAAGACTTCCTCCGGGGTGGCGCGCCGTTCGTCATCACGGGCAACTTCGGCAAGGCCCGAAACTTCACCAACGCCCAGGGTGAAAAGCGCAAGCGCACCGAGGTCAGCGCTTGGGTCTATTCGAAGTGGGTGCCCCACCTCTCCCTCGGCAAAGGGTGGAACGTCGAGGTTACGCTCTAAGAGCGAGGCCATTCGGGCCCGCGTGCGCTATGACCGCGGCATGCTTTTGCGACTGAGGTGGGTGCCCATCGCCTGTGCGGCCCTCGCGTGTTCGGGTGGCCGAGACAAGCTGATCGCCGATCTCCAGAGCAACCGGCCCGATGAGCGCGCGGTGGCGGTCAAGAAGCTCTCGGCCCGCTTCGACCCCGACGACCTGGGCTTGTTCACCCAGGCGGCGCGAGACCCGGTGGCGATCGTTCGTGCCGAGGCGGTGACCGCGCTGGGCAAGAGCAACGACGCGCGGGTGGTCGACTTGCTCGGCGAAGCGCTCGGAGACCCTGATGAAGACGTGCAGGCCCGCGCCGCCGTGGCCCTGGCCGATATTCGCAGCGACAAGGCACGCTCGTATCTGACCCTGCAATATGGCCGGCGGGGCAGGGCGACCCGGTTCGTGATCGTTCAGGCCTTGAAGAACGCCAATGTGCCCGGTGCGATGGCAGGCGTCGTCGCCGCCGAAGCCAGCACCATCTGGGATCGAAACCTTCAGGCCCTCACCCAGGGCTCGTTGCCCGAGCGGGTCGGCGCGGCCGAGGAGCTGGGCAAGTCGGGGCGGGCCGAGGCGGTGAACCGGTTGGCACCCCTTCTCAAAGACACGCAGATCGTGCTGGCCGCTGCGGCCGCGCGAGGCCTGGGCTACGCGGGAGACCCTCGGGCGGCTCCAGCCCTATCGGCGTTGCTCGATGAGAACTACCCCGAGCTTCGCGAGGCGGCGTGCGAGGCCCTGGCCCGGCTCAAAGACCCATCGGCGTTGAACCGGTTGGCCGCGGTCGCGCATGAGCACAGCCCTTCGAGCGCGTTGGCTGCCACCGCGATCGTCGCGCTGCCCGCATCGCCCGAGACCGACAAGGCGCTGTGTGAGATCGCGTTGTCTGGAGCTGGCCCCGAGGTGGCGACCGCCGCGCATGAGATGCGCAAACGCAAAGGGTGCCCGATCGAGCCCATCGCCGAGAAGTTGAAGAGCCAGAGCACCACCAACGCCGCCTTGAGCGCGATCATCGGGCTGGGCCCCACGGTGAAAGAGCTCGGGTCGAAGGTCGTGCCTTCGCTGACGTCGAGCGACGCGACGACTCGCAAGTTGGCGGTCGAGGCGCTCACCGAGCTGGGAGACCCTTCGGCGGCCGCTCCGATTCTGAAGGCCTATGAGGCCGAGGTGAAGGCGCTCGAGCCGATGCGCGCCGATTGGGTGCCCGCAGAGCTGCCGCTCAAGTACGGCGCGGGCTTCGACCCGGCAGTGGCTCCGAGTGATGACGACCCGGCGGTGCGGGTGCGCGCCAAGACGAGTGAATTGCTGAAGAAAGTGAATGCGTTGCAAGACAAGCATCTGCGCGAGGCGGGCAAGTCGGTGCTCCAGGCGCGGCCTCCCAAGGAGCTGGTTGACGACGTGGGTGATGAGCAACTCAAGGTGCTGGCGTCGCTGATTCGGGCGCTCGGGCAGCTGAAGGTCGATGGCGCGCGAGAGCGCCTCGAGCCGTGGTTGCGTGAGTCGAGCCCCTTGATGCGAGCGGCGGCCTCGGCGGCCCTGGCGAACCTGGGCGGCGACGCGTTGGCGCTGGCGAGCCCGGGGTTGTACGACGCCGAGCGACAGGTGCAGTCAGCGGCTGCGCAGGCGCTCGGTGAAGCGGGGCCAGCGGGGCAGGCCCTGGTGCTCGACGCGATTCGGCAGTTGACCGGAGATCGCTCGCGCTTGCTCGAGGGGTTGCGCGGGCAGGCCTTGGCCGCAACCGCGGTGCCGGTGTTGCTCGACCTGGTCAAAGAGGGCGGTGCCGACGCGGCCATTTCGGCGTCGTTGCTGGGCAACATCGCGTCTGCGACGGCGGTTGCTCCGTTGTTGGCGATGCTCGACGATCAGACGACGGTGGCACGGCGTGATGTGTTGCTTGCGTTGGGCAAGCTCAAAGACCCCAAGGCTGCAGATGGGGTGGGGCATGATTTGTACAGTGACAGCGCCGACGTTCGCGCCGCGGCCGCCGAGGCCTTGGCCACGTTGGGGTTGGGCTCGAATGCCGAAGCGCTCGATGCGCTGAAGGGCGATTACTCCGTGCACGTTCGTGAAGCCGCGCAGTCGACGTTGAGCCACCTGAGCCCGGGAGACAAGCGCTGATGGACCCTCGGGAGATCAAGGAGAAGGCGACTGCGCTGTTCAGCAAGGGCAAGTTCGCCAAGTCGGCGGAGGCCTTCGAGGAGTACTGCAAGGCGGCCGAGAGCGACGTGCAGGCCCGGTTGCGAATGGGCGACGCGTGGGCCAAGGCCGGGAAGAAAGATCGGGCGGTCAGCGCGTATCAGCGGGCGGCCGAGGGCTTCGCGAAAGAGGGGTTTCTGCCGCGGGCGATCGCCGCGAGTAAGTTGATTCTCGAGCTCGACCCGGCGCATCAAGGCGTGCAGAAGATGTTGGCTGATTTGTACGCCCGCAAATCAGTGAACTCACGGCCGGCTTCGGGGCCGAAGGGGGCACCGGCAGCATTCGTGGCCCCGGTGAAAGAGGCGCCGCAGGCGTACCGCTCGAGCGCGGCTGAGATCGAACTTGAGCCTGAACCCGCGCCAGCGGCCGCACCGCCGAGCGGCGGAGTTCAAGGGACGGCGCCGGAGTTTGCGAACCGGGCTGACGCGATCGAGATCGAAGCAGAGCCTGACGAGGCGCCACGGCCCGCTGCGGCAGTCGCGCGCGCGGCGGCGCCATTGCCGCCGCCACCGCCGATCGAAGTGCCCGCGTGGGAGCTGCCCCCGATGGCGCCGATTGAGATCGAGGTCGACGACGGTGCGGACGACCAAGTCGAGATTGATCTGAGTAGCGCTGAAGTTGAAGTGCCGATCATCGAGGGTGAAGCCGCCGCCGCGCCCAACCGTGCCGAGGCGCCCGCCGCCGCGCGAACTGAGCCACCCGCCGCGGTACGGGCTGATGCACCCGCCGCGGTACGTGTTGATGAACCCACCTCTGTTCGTGCTGAGGGACTCGAAGCACCGAAGTCACCCGCGGCACCGGTCCGCGGTGAGGCGCTCGCCTCCGTTCGTGCCGAGGCGACCATCTCGGCACGTGCTGAGGCACTCGACGCACCGAAGTCACCCGCGGCACCGGTCCGCGCTGAGGCGACCGCCGCAGTTCGTGCCGAGCCGCCGGCCGTGTCGGCTGATCCGCCAGCTGCCGTGCGTGCTGACACTGATACCGCGGTGCGTGCTGAGCCGCCGGTTGTCTCCGCTGAACCGGCCGCTGCCGTGCATGCCAACCCGCCGGCCGTTGGTGCCGAGGCGCTCGACGCGTCAGTTCGCCCGCCTCGTCTCGAAGCGCCCAAGCCACCCGCGTCGGCCCCCCCGGGCCTGTCCCCGCGCAAATCCAACGCCCCCCCTCCCGCACCAATCCGATCCCGCCCCTCGGGCACTCAGACTGAGCTTGAGCGCAGCCTCGAAGCCTTCTCCCAGATCGACGACGTCGATGCCCCGACGGCCCCGGTCGCGGCGAGCCCCTCGCTCGCAGCGTTCACCGAGCTCGAGCTCGAAGGCGACTCCTTCCTCCAAGCGGTCGAAGCCGCGGCGGGCACTCCGTTCGCCTCTTCACCCAGCGTCACCCTCTCGACCGAAGAAGCAATGGAGGCCCTCGACGACCCGAAGCTCGAACCGGGGGCCCTGCCCAAGATCCCGCTCTTTTCAGATCTCCCCGCCGAAGCCTTCATCGCGCTCTTCGAGAAGTGCCCTCTGCGCCGCGCCGAACCCGGAGATCTCCTCATCGAGCAGGGCTCGCAGGGTGACAGCTTCTTCGTCATCTGCTCAGGCTCCGCAAAAGTTTTTCGCACCGACGACGGCACCCGCCGCGAGCTGGCAGCCCTCGACGAAGGCGCATTCTTTGGCGAAATGGCGCTGCTCTCTGACTCGCCGCGCACGGCCTCGGTCGAAGCCGCCGCCGAAGACACCCAATTACTCGAGATCCCCGCTGCGGTGCTCACCGAGCTCTCGCGCGAGCACCCGACCATTGCCACCGCGCTCAAGAAGTTCTGCCGCCAACGCCTGCTCTCGAACCTGATGAACGGCGCGACGCTCTTCAAACCGTTCACCAAGTCAGAGCGACGAGACCTGGTGCAGAAATTTCGTGCGCGCGACGTCATTCGCGGCGAAACCCTCATTCGCGAGGGCCAGCGCAGCGATGGCCTCTACGTCATTCTCACCGGCGAGGTCGGAGTTCGCGTGCAGGGCACCGCCGTCGCCACGCTCAAAGAGGGTGACGTCTTCGGTGAAATGTCGTTGCTCACCCGCACCGCCGCGACCGCGACGGTCGAGACCACCAAGAAGACCTCGTTGCTGCGCTTGCCGCGCGAAGACTTCGACGCGATCATCATGAGCCACCCGCAGATTCTCGAGCTGGTGGCCGAGCTGACCGACGCGCGAACGCGAAAGAACGCAGAGCTCGTCAAGAAGAAGGCCAGCGCGCAGTCACTGGTCTAGCCGCTCACTCCGGGCGGTGGAGCTTCTGCAGGTACTCCTCGCGAGAGATCAGCCCCGACTCGATCAACAGCTCAAGCAGGCCCCGCAGCGCGCGCACCTGGCTCGAGTTCACCGTCTCGAGTGAATCGACCTTCTCGCGCAGCGAAGCGACCTCTCTTCGCAGCGCCAGCTCAATCTCGTTCGCCGCGGGTCTCGGCGGTGTCAACGACGGAGGTCTCGGCGGCACTTCGCCCAGCAATTCGTCGAGCTCGTAGCTCATCTGGTCGACACCGGGCGCCGGTGCTGAAGGCGTCGCGGCGGCGACCGACGGTGGGGGTGGGGGAGGCGGCCGAATCGCCATCATCGACCCCGATGGAAACTCGCCGAAATAGTACCGGCGAATCGCGCGATCGATCGACGAGGCGGGGGCCACCGTCGGCGTGATCAGCAGGTTCGTCGCCAGCGCCAGCGCCCGCAGCGCCTCGGCGTTGGTCGGGTCTGACGTCGCCACGCTCAAGGCCTGATTCGCCTTGTCGACTTTGATGGGAAACACGCCGTAGCGCTCGGCCAGGTCGAGCCGCAAGTGCCCCACGATGCCCTCAGGCAGCTGCGCCGAGTCGAGGTCGATGGTCGGCAGTGACAGCTGGCCGGCCAACACCTTCACCATCGTCTCTTCGGTGGTGAACCCGAGCTCGACGACGGTGCGCCCGAGCCGCCCGCCCCATTTGCGTTGCTCGGTCAGGGCTGCTTTCAGTTGAGCGTCGCTGATCAACCCTGCTTCAACGAGCAAGTCGCCAAGCCGTCGGCGTTTCGCAGCAGCGGAGGACGCGGGTGCCACGGCACGCACCGTATCAACGCGCCGCGCGGCCCGGCAAAGTTATGACGGCACTGCATGGCGCCAGAGGCAGGGTACATTTCACTCCATGGCCGCATCTCACCGACCGACCGCTGTGGCAGGGCTCCTCGGCGTGGCATTGAACCTGGTCGCTGTGCTCGCGCTGCGCCCAGTGCCCGACACCTACGCTCCCGGAAACGTGCCGGCGTGGTTGGCCGAGGCGCGCGCCGCGCCAGTGAACATCGCCATCTCGGGGAGCGCCTTCACGATTGGCCTGGTCGCCCTGGCCGCGTTCATGGCGGGGCTGGCCTTTCGCGGTGCGACCCGTCAGAGCTGGTGGGTCATCGGCGCCTCGCTGTGCGGTGCGGGTGCACTGCTCGACGCCGCGGGCACGATGGCTCCGGTGGCGGCGCTTCACACGAGCAACGAGGTCGGCATCGGCTTGCTCTGGCTGACCCTGGTGCTCGACTCGAGCTTCAACGCGTTGCTGGGGTTCGGGTTGATCTGCATCTCGGTCGCGCAGATCGCCGATGACGGGTGGCCCAAGCCGTTGCGGTGGTTGGCGCTGGCGGCGGGCATCGCGAGCGCTCCGGTGTGCTTGCAGTTCATCAGCGACACCTTCGCCAAATTGCTCTTCTACGCGGCGCCCCTCTGGGTGACCTGGGTGGTGTGGACCTGCGTGGTCTTGCTGCGGCCGCAGGTGCGCCGGTGAGCTCGTACTTGCTGTGCGCGGGCGTGCTCGCGTGCTGCCTGAGTGCACTCTGGCTGCTCAGCGTTCGCCTCGAAGACTCGAGCATCGTCGACATTTTCTGGGGCCTTGGCTTCGTGATCGTCGCGTGGGTCACCTGTGCGACGTCGTCGGGGTTGATCGAGCGGCGGCTGCTGCTCTCCGGGCTCACCACGCTCTGGGGCCTTCGACTCTCGGCGTATCTGGCGAGGCGCAACCTCGGGCACGGTGAAGACGCGAGGTACACCGCGATGCGAAAGCGCCAAGGCCCGAGCTGGTGGTGGAAGAGCCTGTTCATCGTCTTCGCGTTGCAGGGCGTGCTGCTCTTCGTCGTCTCTTTGCCAGTTCAGGTCGCTCAGCACGCGCCGGGCCCGCCGATTGGCGCGTTCGATGTCATCGGTGCGCTGCTGGTCATCACCGGCGTGCTCTTCGAGAGCGTCGGCGATTGGCAGCTCGCGAGGTTCAAATCGCGGCCCGAAAACCAAGGGCAGATCATGACCCGAGGCCTCTGGCGCTACACGCGGCACCCGAATTATTTCGGAGACTTCGTGGTCTGGTGGGGCCTGTACGTCATCGCCTGCGCGACCAGCACCGCCTGGTGTACGATCGTCGGCCCCGCGGTCATGTCGATTCTGTTGATGCGCGTCTCTGGCGTCACGTTGCTCGAGAAGACGATGAGCAAGAGACCCGGGTACGCGGCGTATGCCGCACGCACGAGCGCGTTTTTCCCCCGGCCGCCGAGACGTGAGCCTTAGACCGCTTTGAGCTTGGGCGCTCGCTTCGGCGAGGCCGCCACCGTCGCCGGCTTGGCGGGCAGCTTGCGCTTCGCCTTCGTCTTCGTCTTCGGAGGCGGCCCATCGAACAGCTCCCGGCGCGTCTTCAAATCGCGCATCACCCGGGCGCCCACACGCTGCGTCAGCACTTTGTTCATCGTCGCGCCGACGCCGATGCCGACGAGGGGCACCATGCGCAGCAGGCCGGCCCACAGCCGAGCGAGCGCGAGGGCCGACATCGCCTTGAGCACCATTCTCGCGAGCTGCCGGGGCGCGTAGTTCCAAATCGCGACGCCTTCGGCCTTGAACAAATCTCCAACCACGTTGCCCTTCGAGCCCTGCGAGGTGCCGACGGAGGCCATCAAGAAGGCGAGTTGCCGCTCTCGGGGCTCGTCGATGTCGAAGCCGTAGAGGTGCGACAAGGTCAGACACAGCTCGACCTCTGTCTTGAGCAAGTACGCGAGCTCGGCGAAGACGCCGGCGACGCCCGCCACCAGGCTGCCGATGCCGGGTATCAGCGAGGGCAGGCCGGCCGCGCCTCCTGCGATCGCGGCGCGATTCGAGAACGTGCGAATCAGCTCGGCGCCCACGGTGTCGATGTCTTTGGTGCCGACTCGGGCACGCGCTTCGACCACGGTTGCGCGAAGCGACGCATTCTTCGAAACCAGCCGCTCCACCGCAGTCAGCAACTGCTTGCCCTTCTCTTCGTCGGTCATGGCCCCAGAGAGTACAGCAATGACTCGCGACGTCACATTGAGTTGCCGAATGGTCAGACAGTGGCCAGCGTCTGCGTTTTGTCGACCGGCGCGCCCAAAGGAACAACCGTCCGGACGCTCAGCACTGAAGCCTCTCGAAGAGGCCAAGAGCTCATATATCGCACGACGCCCTCTGCCGAACGGTTACGTCAGACGAGAGGAGCAGGGCGATCAGCAGCACCAAGGTCACAACCGCCCGCTGCCCCGCAACGAAGGTTCACGGCGATCGTCCAGTTGGTCGGGAGCCGTAGCGCTGGGCAAGGCCGGCGGGGCAAGAGCACCGCGGTCGCTCGCTGTCTGGCGTCTGCTCACGTAAGAGGCCCCTGTGAAATTCTGCCCGAACCCTCGGTGCGCCTACGCGCTTCGACATCACCGGCCACTCGAGTATCGCGACGACATCGCGGTGTGCGCCGATTGCGGTTTCTTGTTGAGCGAGACGCCCGTCGAGATCGCCTCTCCTCGTGCGGCCGTCGCCGTGCGACCGGCCCAGAGCGATCTCGCAACGCGCGTGCTGCTCACCGTCGTGGGCGCCGTCCTGATGTTGGCGGGCTTTCAGCTGTCGCTCTTTGGTCAGACCCAGTCGGTGATGGGCGAGGACTCGAGCTCGAACCAATTGCGACAATTCAACGTAAGCGTTCAGCGACTACCGTTTTCTTGAGTCGTTGAGAGTGAAGTAGGCGCCCGCGGCCGATCAAGGCCGAGAGGGTGCACACATGAGACTCAAGACAGAGGCGAGATTGAAGAAGGCGTTGCGCTCGAAGAAGGTC
>JANLPS010000497.1:0-12099 GCA_031367385.1 Archangium sp.
CGAGGCGCTCGGCGAGCAGAGCGCCGGCATCTCGATGCTCGAAGACTGCGCCCAATCGATCGGCACCAAGTCAGCCGGCCGCTCAGTCGGCAGCCTCGGCGTCGGCTGCTTCTCACTGCACCCTCTGAAGATCCTCTCGGCCTTGGGAGACGCCGGCTTCATCACGGTGCAGACCGAGGCCCAGGTGACCGAGCTCAAGCGAATGCGCAACATCGGTCTGGTCGATCGCGATCACTGCGATTCGGTCGACTCGAACATGCGCCTCGACACGATTCACGCCTCGATGCTCCTGGCCAAGCTCCCCCACGTCTCGGAGTGGATCGCCGCTCGCCGCGCCCATGCCGCCGCGTACCGCGAGGCGCTCAAGGGCCTGGTCGAGCTGCCCGCAGAAGAAGGCAACGGCTTTCACGTCTACAGCGCGTTCGTCATTCGCCACCCCCAGCGCGACGCGCTCGCCGCGTTTCTGGCCGAGCGAGGCATCGAGGCGAAGATTCACTACCCGATACCGATTCACCGCCAGAAGGCGTTCGCTGACTTGAAGCACGGGCCGTTGCCGGTCACCGAGCGGGTCTGCAGCACGATTCTCAGCCTGCCAGTGACGCCCGAGCTGACCGCCGCGCACCGTACCGAGGTCATCGATGGCATCCGCGAGTTCACCGCGACCAAGCGGTAACCCGAGAAAGCTTCTCATCGGCGTGGCCAGGGCGGCGTTGGTCGTGGGCATCTTCACGGCCTTGATCGCGTCTGGTCGGCTCGACCCGAGCCAATTGCTCAGCTCGGTGCTCAAGCCCACCTTTTTCGGCGTGCTGCTCTCACAGATCGGCATCACCCTGCTCAACCAGGGGCGGTGGGTGATGATCGTTCGCCGCAACGCGCCGGTGAGCTTGCGGCGGGCGTGGGTCTCGGCGTTGCGCTCGCAGTTCACCACGCTGATTCTGCCCGCAGTCGGTGGCGGAGACGCAGTGAAGCTGATGTCGCTGCGCGAAGTGCCCGCAGAAAAAATGGCCGGTACGCTGATCGCCGACCGTGTGTTCGCGCTGTTCGGCTTGGCGTTGGCGCTGGTGATCTCGATCATCGGCGTCTTCGTGCTGGGCCTCACCGATGCGATGGCCAAGGTGCTGCCGTGGGCATGCCTGGTGGTGCTGGGCATCGCCTGCGTGCTCCCGGGTTTGCTGATCGCCAATCGCATACTCAAAGGCTCGAAGAACCGGCTCTTCGCCGCGGTTCACGGAGCGATTGAGCGTGCGTCAGGCAGCCTGACGCTCTCGTGGGGCGCTGCGGTGAGCACGGGCATGTCGATGGTCTCGATGCTGCTCAACGCCGCCGGCACTGCCCTGGCGTTACAAGGCGCGGGCATCGCTGCGTTCATCGTGACGCCGTTGGTGACACTGTCTTCCGCGCTCCCAATCACGCCGCAAGGCCTCGGAGTCGCCGAGACCACCGCCGAGTGGCTCTACAGCTCGGTCGGCATCTCTGGGGGCGCGTCGGCGCTGCTCGTGCTCCGCCTTGCCTGGGTGATGATGACGCTCACCACCGGCCTGGCCTGGCTCGTGCCCGACGCACCCTCACCCGGTCAGCCTGAGGGACTCGAAGGCCCTGGAGTTACTGCTGTTTCTGCGCCGGCCGAGAATACGGCGAAGGCGGAAACTGGTCAGCCTGGCTGAGCGGCACCAGGTCGTACTCGCAGTTCTTCATCGGCATCATCAGGTACCCCACCCGGCCGGGGAAATGCGTGCTGATCAACTCGCGATCTTCAGCGGCGCTCAAGTGATTCGCGAGCAGCACCGAGTTCTTGAAGTCAGGGTCGTTGTCAGGCCTGAAGAACACGAAGTGCCGATTGCCGGGGTTGCGGCACACATTGGCCCAGGGCCGCACCGTGAACACCACCGCGTTCGACAACTTGGCCGCCTCGATGGCTTCGCTCGGCGCATTGATGTCGGCGCTCAACCGATACAACGTCAGAATTCGCACCGGCACGTGGGTGAGCAGCGCCACCAGCACCAACGCGGGCACCAACATCGAGGCAAATGACGCACCCGTGGGCATCGTCAGGGCGAGGCGATCAGTCAGCGCTTTGGCACCGATCGCGCTCATCATCACGAGCGGTATGCCCGCCTCGACCGCGTGGTTCGGCCCGAAGGTGTCGACGCCCGGGTCGTACAAGAGAAACCCGGCGATGAAGAACGCGAACGAGCCGAACACCACGCCAGCGTGCTTGCGAGCGAACGGCACGAAGAGTAGCGACACGGGCCACCCCAGCGCGTCGAAGTTCAAGCGCACCAACACCGCGGCGAGCTTCGAGAGCGCCCCCGTGATGCTCTTGAACTCGAGGTTCGGCACGGCGGCGGCCTTCGCACCCTCCAGGCCCCAGGGCGCGAAGCGACCCTCGTTCTCGACCGTGTAACGCAGGTACCGCACGTAGGCGGTGAGCCCAGCGCTCCCGGTTTGCAGCTTGTTGACCCATAGAAACAGTGCGCCCAGCACCACCGCCGGCACGCCAAACGACAGCACGCCCTTCAGCTTGCTCGCCGCGGGCCGCCGCCACACCCCCAACGCCCAACTCACCACCAGCGGAGCCCCCAGCCCCACCGCCGACACCGGCCGAATAAAGAACCCAATCGCCACGAAGAGCCCGAACAGGGCATCGACCCGCGGCGTCGCATCAGCATCTCTGCTGCGCAGGCAGAACCACGCCGCCCAGGTGAACGCGAAAGCCGACGAGGTCTGCGAGAGCAACGTCGCCGCGCACCCCATCAACATCGGGGAGCTCAAGTACACGAGCACGCCGATGCGCGCCCAATGGCTGTTCGCCAGGCGCCGAATCACCATGAACAACGCCGGCACCGTGGCCCCCGCGTAGATCGGGTTCATCAACCACGGCACGCCCAACCAGACGCCCGGCGTGAGCAGCGCCGGCCAGCCGAGTGGGTATTGCGAATACATCTGCCCGTCGTTCACCACGAAGGCGTTGTCGAAGAACAGCTTCGCCGCGTGCGAAGGCACGGTGAGGCGCAGGGTGCTCAGAATCTGCGCCGAGAACAGGTACGCCGACTCGTCATCGGTCACCACCGCGCCATTGAGCGCCGCGCTGCGAATCGCCAGCGGTATCAGCACACCCAGCAACGAGCCCAGCACGATCACCTGAGGGTCTTTGATCGACGCCCACTCCGTCGACAACCGCGCGAGGCCAGGCCGGTCTGAGAGCCCTGACAACGCCGAAGCCAACGCGACCGCCGCGGGCGCCGCGAACGTGACGAGCAGCAGCGCGAAGAGCGCGAAGCTGCCGGTCGGCATCCACACCGAGCCGAGCAACAGCTGAAACCCGTTGAAGAACTGCAGCCCGCAGGCCCAGAACAGACAAATGCACGCCGCGAACACCACCGCCGGTACCCAGACGCGACCGGCGGAGCTCTTTTCTGAAGTCATTCGGGTGGCCAGGGTATCGCGAATGCCCTCTCTCTCAACCGCGTTATTGCGCTCGGTCGAAAAGTCGAGCACCCTCCGCCGACTCGTTTGATTGCCCCGGAGCATGCTGATGCCGAACATTCTGGTCACTGGTGGCGCTGGTTATGTCGGTGCCGCGCTCGTCCCGAAGCTGTTGCAGCGCGGGTGGTCGACGCGGGTGCTCGACTTGATGATCTACGGCGAGCAGGCGCTCGAGGGCGTTCGCGCCAACCCGCTGCTCGATGTCATTCGCGGCGACTTGCGCGACCCGAAGGCCGTCGAGGCCTCGATGAAGGGCGTCGACACCGTCATTCACCTCGCCTGCATCTCGAATGACCCGAGCTTCGATTTAGACCCCGCACTGGGCAAGTCGATCAACTTCGACTCGTTCAGGCCGCTGGTCGAGGCCGCGCGAAAAGCCGGTGCCACCCGCTTCATCTTCGCCTCGTCGTCGAGCGTGTACGGCGTCAAGCCGGTCACCCAGCAGGTGCACGAAGACACCTCGCTCGACGCCATCACCGATTACGCGCGCAGCAAGGTCGAGGGCGAGCGCATCTTGCGTGAGTACGACTCCGCAGATTTTACCACCGTGAGCATTCGCCCGGCCACGGTGTGCGGGTACTCACCCCGGCAGCGGCTCGACATCATCACCAACTTGATGACGAACCACGCCATCAACCGCGGCACGATCAAGGTGTTCGGCGGCTCGCAGAAACGGCCCAGCATTCACATCGGCGACATGACCGATCTCTACGTGAAGCTGGTCGACGAGCCCGCCGCCCGCATTCGCAACAAGGTGTGGAACGCAGGGTGGGAGAACTTCACCGCCGATGAGATCGCCAACACCGTGCAGGCCGAGGTGGGTGGCAATGTGCAGATCGTTCACGAGCCGACCGACGACCCGCGCTCGTACCACATCTCATCGGCTCGATTGAGCGACGAGCTTGGGTTCAAGCCGAAGGGCTCGACCCGAGACGCCGTGCGCGAGCTCAAGGCCGCGTTCGCCGCCGGCAAGCTGCCCAACGCGCTGACCGACCCGAGGTACTTCAACATCAAGATGATGCAGTCGCTGAGCCTCAAATGAGCGACTCGACCGCCGGGTCGAAGCTCCAGAGCCTCGAGCAGCTCAAGGTGCTGCGGCAACAACTCAAAGCCACCGATCGCAAGTTGGTGCTCTGCCACGGGCACTTCAACACCATTCACCCTGGCCACTTGCGGTTCTTGCAGTTCGCTCGAGAGCAGGGCGACGCGCTGGTGATCGCGGTGATGAACTTGAATGAGCTCTCACCGCAGGTGCGGGCCAGCTACTTCGATCAACGGGCGCGGGCACTCAACGTCGCGGCGCTCGACATGGTCGACGCGGTGTATTGCATCGAAGGCTCGGTGCTCGACGTGATCACCGCCATCGAGCCTGAGGTCTTCGTCAAGGGCCGCGAGTTCGAAGAGCACCGCGAGCTCATCGCCGACCAGATCAGCGCCGTCGAGAGCCACGGAGGCAAGGTCGTCTTCGGCTCGGGCGAGGTCGAGTACTCGGCGACCTCGGTGTTCGGCGCTCCGCAGTGGAGAGCCCGGAGCGATCGCTACCGCCAATTCATCGAAGTGTGCAGCCGCAACGGGCTGCGCATCAGCTCGCTCTTCGACGCGACCAAGACGTTCGAGAAGGTGAAGTTGATGGTGGTGGGCGACACCATCGTCGACCAATTCGTCTCGTGTGACGTGCTCGGCGTCAGCGCCGAGGCCCCCGTGATGACCATTCGCGAGCTGCAGGCACAAGAGTTCGTCGGAGGCGCGGCAATCATCGCGTGTCATGCCCAGACGCTCGGCGCGGCGTGCACCTACGTCTCGGTCGTCGGTGACGATGCGCCTGGTGAATTTTTGCAGCGCAAATTGGGCCAGGCCGGAGTCGCCCACTTGCTCCTGCGCGATTCGAGCCGGCCCACCACATACAAGATTCGGTACATGGTCGAGCACCAGAAGATGCTGCGGGTCAGCCGGCTGCGGCAGCACGCGCTGAGCACCGAGCTCGAAGAGACGCTCATCGACCGAATCGCCAAGCGCCTGCCGGGGATGGACGGGATCGTCGTGGCGGATTTCGTCTACGGCGTGCTCACCCCTCGCGTGCTCTCGGCGATCGAAGCGCTCGCCAAGCAACACGGCGTGAAGCTATTCGGTGACTTGCAGTGCAGCAGCCAAACCGGTGATGCGTCACGGTTTCGCGGCACGACGTTGCTCACGCCGACCGAGCGCGAAGCCCGCATTGCCCTGGGAGATCAAACCAGCGGCGTCGAAGCCCTCGCCTCACAATTTCTCGAGAAGACCGGGGCGGCGAACATGGTGCTCAAGCTTGGCGCGAAAGGTCTGGTCACGTACACGCCCCGCGCTGACGTGCCCGGAGCGTTTCGCACCGCATACTTCCCTGCCCTCGAGAGCCACCCGGTCGATGTCTCGGGCGCTGGAGACGCGCTGCTCGCAACGATGGCCGTGGGCATGTGCGCCGGGCTCGATGTCGTCTCAGCCGCCGCCGCGGGCACCTGCTCTGCCGCGATCTCGGTCGGCAGGGTCGGCAACGTGCCGGTCACCGCCGAAGAGCTGGTCGACCACCTGCACTACATTCAGCAGCATGAAGCGAGCTACTCGCTCTAACGCAACCGCTCGCACAGCCCGTCGAGCACCACGTGCAAGAAGTACGTGTGCGCACACTCGACGAACCCGTAGTCGCTGACCGGCACGTGGCAGCTCAAGCCTGAGAGCGCCCGGAGCGGGTTTTCGGGCTTGAAGCCGCTCAGGGTGATGAGCTTGCCTCCGATGCCCAGCGCGTACTCGGCGGCATTGAGAATGTTCTTCGACGAGCCCGAGCTGCTGATACCGATCATCACGTCTTCGGCGCGAAAGTGGCGCTTGTACATTTCGCGAATCGCGTCGGCGTACGAGTAGTCGTTGCTGAAGCAGGTCACCATCGCCGGGTCGCTCAGCGTCAGGGCCGGTACCAGCGCGTTCTTGCTCAAGTCGGCGGCGTAGTGGCTGGCCATCGCCTGGCTGGCGCCGTTACCCGCGAGAAAGACCCTGCCCTTTGCCGCGCGCACGCTCTCGAGCAGCTCGACGGTGCCGGTCAGCCAGTCTTGCGCCGTGCACGTGCCCGCTGGGTTGGCGAACGCCGAATTCGAAATGACGTCGAAGAACTGCCGTTGGTGTTTCGCCACATCAAGAAAACTCATTCGGGTCGAACTCCTCGGTCGCTTTGGCGTACCGGTCTGCGGTGTCGATGGCCCAGCGTCTGCCTCGAATCGGCAACGCGTACAGCCCCTGCTTGGCCACCAACGATGGGAAAACATCTGCGGGAAAATCGGCGATGGGCTTGCGCGGCACGAGGTCGAGCACGCTGGGGTCGAGGCAGTAGATGCCGGAGTTCGTCCACGCCGAGCCGAGCGTGGCGCGCACCTCGGCCGATGGGCGCTCGATGAACTGCGTCACCTCACCGGCCCAACCGTCAGAACTCGGGTGAGACCCAGAACTCTCATGGTGAGCCTGTCGAACCACGACCACACTGTTCGAAGTACTGCTCCGGTGCACCAACAGCGACCCCAGTGCCCGCCGCGCCCGATGAAACGCGAGCAACTCCGCGAGGTCCGCATTGGTCAAAATATCCCCGTAGTGCACCACGGTCGACTCATGCCGCCGAACCAGCTCCGCAAACTGCACGAACGCCCCAGCCGTGCCACTCGGAGCGCTCTCTTCGACGAAATGCACCTGCAGCCCCCACCGCGAGCCATCGCCGACGAACTTCCGAAGCACCGCCGCGTGGTGAAAGCCATTCACGCCGACCTCGCGAATGCCCGCCTCGGCCAAATTCCACAGCGTGTAATCGAGCATCGGGCGCCCACCGAACGGCAGCATCGGCTTGGGCAAGTCGCGGCCCAGCTCCCCCAGACGACTCCCCATTCCCGCGCAGAGCACGATCGCCGCAGAGCTCACAGGGCCTCCGCGAATTCGAACAACGAGTCATGCTCGAAGGTCGGTCGCACCAGCGAGGGGTCGAACGGGTTGGCCGACTCAATCGGGGGCTCCCCCGTCATCGGAGACCGAACCAAGACCGTCTGACACCCCGCCCGCTGCCCAGCGACGACGTCTGACAGCCGGTCACCCACCATGAAGCTCTTGGCCAGATCGAGGCCATGCTCGCGTTGCGCACGCAGCATCAACCCCGGGTTTGGCTTTCGACACTCACACGCCACCCGGTACTCGGGCAGCGTCGCGTTGGGGTGATGCGGGCACACATAGAACCCATCGAGCCTCGCGCACGGGTCAGCCTCAACCAGCAGGCGCGCCAACGCCTGATGCAGCTGCGCCAACGCAGCCTCCGTGATGAGGCCCCGCGCGACGACCGGCTGATTCGTCACCACGAACAGCGAAAACCCCTTCTGTCGCAGCACCGCCAGCGCCTGCGGCACCCGTGGGAGCACCCTCACCTGGCTGGCCTCGAGCAAGGGTGACCCATCGGCGATCAACACCCCGTCGCGATCGATGAAGATGGCACGGGCCGCCTTGGTACTTTCGCCGTGTTCGTCTGCTGACTCTGAACTACCCTGCGGCGCGTGCCCGCGGCGTTGCTCTTCTGTCAGGTCTGCAATCAAAACCGAGACGCCCTCTTTCGCTTTCAAAAAGGAGTGCAGCCAGGCACGCACGCACCTTTCGACATCGTCGAGTGTAGCGTGTGCGGCTTTCAGTGGGCAACGCCTGTTCCGTCGCCCCAGGCCCTCGCGCAGTACTACGCCGATGGCGCCAACTACACGCACTACGTCCACGCCTCCGAGCTCAAGCGCGAGCACTTTCGACTCAAGCTCGACGAGCTGGCGCCGTTTCTGCCACCCGTGGGCCCGATGCTCGACGTGGGCTGCGCGACCGGGTTTCTGATTGAGGCCGCCCTCGAGCGCGGGTGGGACGCTCGCGGCATCGAGATGAACAAAGACATCGAGCCTCACATCGCGCCGCAGACCAAGCCGCGCATCTCGTTCTCGACCTTGAGTGCGCTTGCGAAAAAGCCGACCTACGCACTGATGACGCTCTTCGACGTGCTCGAGCATTCACCCACCCCGAGGGTCGACCTCGAGACCTGCCGCGAGCTGCTGCTGCCCGGCGGAGTCATCGTCGTACAGTTGCCTTGCACCGATTCACTCGGTCAACGCCTCTTCGGCAAGCGCTGGTACCACTACGGGCCCCCAGCGCACTTGAGCTTCTTCACCTCGAAGAGCTTCGACTTGCTGGCCCGAAGCTGCGGCTTCGAAGTGCGCAGCGAACGGTGGACGCGAAAGCTCTTCACCCTCGACTACTTCGCCTCCCAGATCGCCCACGAGTACGCCCACCGGGCAAAAGCGGTGCGGTTGCCCATCATCGGCTCGACCAAGATCAAAATACCGATGAGCGAACGGCTCTTCGTGCTCGCGGCAAAAGCCTAAAGTCTTGCCCGGCCGCTGATTTCGCGTTGTGTTCGCCACCGTGAAATCGTCGAAGACCGAGAAGATGATCGTGATGGTGCCGTGCCTCAACGAAGAGAAAAACGTCGCCAAGACGGTCGAGGCGATCTTCTCTCACGCACCGAAGCTGCCGGTCGAGGTCGAAGTGCTGATGATCGACGACGGCTCGACTGACGGCACCCGCGCCGAGATGATTCGCCTCACCGAGAAGTACCCGAAGGCGAAGATGCGCATCAATGAGAAGAACCTGGGCCTCGGCCGCTCGGTGCTCGACGCCTACGAGACCTTCGACCCGAACGTGTGGGTCACCGCGATGCCGGGTGACAACGAAATCGATTTCAGGTCGATCTCTTCGTTTCTCGCGGTTCGCGAGAAGTACGACATCGTGCTCGGCTACGTGCACAACCCGGTCGTTCGCACCGTGGTCAGGCGCGTCGCGTCGCAGGCGTTCGTCTCGGTTACCCGCTTTCTCTATGGCTTCAAGTGGGCGTACCTGAACGGCATTCACCTGACCCGCGCGTGGGCCTATCAGGGCCACCACCTCATCAGCGGAGGCCACGCCTTCGCAGCCGAGCTCCTCGCCAAGACCATCTTGCGCCACCCCGGCATTCGCATCGGCGAAGCCCCGTTCGTCTTGCGCGGCCGCAGCTCAGGCAACTCGAAGGCGTTCAGCCCAGGCTCGATCTTTCGCGCGATGAACGAGGTCTACCGCGGCTACCAATCGGTCGGTGAGATGCGCATTCAAGTCGCCTCGCTCCCCGAAGAAGACGAAGCGTCGGCTACCCTCCCTGAGTCTTCGGCCTCGGGGGAGAAGCACTGAAGTCGGCGTCGGTCACCGCCCCCAGCGCATTCGCAGGCCAGGTCAGCATCGTCGCTGACCACGACAAGCCGACGCCGAAGGCGCAGAGCACGACTTTCATTCCTGGCTTCACCTTCCCCGCGAGCCAGGCATCGGTCAACGCCACGCCCACCGTCGAGCCGCCCGAGTTGCCGACGTCGTGCAGCTTGTAGTGCAACTTCTCGGGGGGAATCTTCAGCTTGTTCGCCGATGACTGAATGATGAGCTCGCTGCCCTGATGAAAGATGAACAGGTCGACGTCGGGCACGGTCAACGCGGCTTTGACGAGCAACCGCTGCACCGCTTCGGCGATCGCCTTGAGCGTGAAGACGAAGATCGCCTTGCCATCCATGAACATGTCGTCGCGGCGGCGCACGTTGCCCATCTTGTCGGTCTCTTCGAGGGCCGATTGCGCGGAGCGGGGCTCTCGCATGCCGCTGGTCGGCCAGATCAGGTGCTTCGCGCCCGAGCCATCGGTGCCCAGCTCGAACTGCTGAAACCCTTCATTGCCTGGGCACGGGTCGACGAGCGAGGCGGTCGCGGCATCACCGAAGAGAGGCACCACCGAGCGATCGTGCGGGTGCAAAATGCGCGAGACCGTGTCGCCCGTGAGCACCAGCGCCCTGCGCGCGAGACCCGCGAGCACCATGCTGTGCGCCACCGAGAGCGCGTACACGTACTGTGAGCAACCCAAGTTGATGTCGAAGGCTGCCGTCTTGGTCGAGAGCCCGAGCCGGTCTTGCAGAATGCAAGCGGTGGTCGGCAACAGGTAGTCAGGGGTCTGCGTGCCGAAGAGCAGCAGGTCGATCGAGGCCGGGTCGATGTCGAACTTCTTCATCAACCCCTGCGCGGCGCGAACGGCGAGATCTGAAGCGGTCTCACCATTCGTGGCGATTCGCCGCTCGTAGATGCCTGACGAGGTCGCGATTTTGTCGACGGTCTCGGCGCCGAATCGCTCGGCAAGCTGATCTCGCGTCAACTTCGTCTCGGGCACCGTGTAGCTGCTCGCGGTGATGCACGTGCTCTTCGTTGTCATCAAAATGGCCCTCCGGCCGAAACCCATCGCACCAACCGTGAAGCGAGAAACAAGCCGTCCCACGGGTCATCGAACTCGGTCATCTTGCCCACGTCAGGAAACCGCTCTGCTCCCGCCCTCGCCGCGCGCTCGATCACGTGACTGCGCCGCGGGCCGGTCAGCGCCAGGCCCACCGTCTGCACGCCCGGGTCGATCGCGCTCACCGCGTCGAGCACGTCGACCACGGGTCGCACCGTCACGACTCTCGACCCGACGACCGGGCCGAACAACGCTGGGCTTTGCGGGCGCTCGTCGAAAAGCACTGTGAAATCAGGGCCTGACCAGACGTCACCCTCGAGGTCGTACCGAATTCGAGCCGCGGCGATCGCCGCTGAGGTGCCTGCATCGACGTTGGCCGCCAAGGGCACCCGCTGTGCCGTGCGGGCCATTTCATCGGCGAAGAGCTCGGCGAATTGCTTCGGGCTCACCTCACCACCCTGCTCGACGAAGATCGTATGAGGCGAGGCACAGGCGTACTGGTCGAAGGCTGACGCATCGGCCGAGGCGCGGCGCGCCAAATGCCGCACCTTCTCTGCGTTCTGGAGCGACTCGCGCCCGATGATCATCATGCTGCGCTTCGGGCCGAAGATGACGTCTTCGGTGTGCCAATTTCGGGGCAACGCAACGATGGTATCGACCGCTTCACGACCGCCCCAGGCGATGCGGAGATCAGCGCTGCGCGACAGCCGCTGCGCCATCGAAGAATCGTCTCGCGAGCAGTACACCACCGCGATGCTCTGCAGCACGTCGTCGCCCCGCAGCACCCGACCGCCCGGCCGGCTCACCTCGAGCCCACGAAACGCGTCGAGCAACAGCGGCAGCACCGCGCTCATCGCACTCGGAGCCTTCAGCAGATTCGCGTTTCGTGTCAGGAGCGACTCAACCAACGCGAACATGCCCAACGCCGGTACGTTGCCCGCAAGCCAGTGCACCACCAACCCGCGCGGAGCGGCGAACAACAGCCGCCGGTTGGTCCCTCCAGAAGAAGTTGCGCGATCGAGGTACCCACGGCGGCCTTGCATCGCCACGTCGAGCCGCGCGCGCAGAGCACGCCCCGAGCACCAGGCCGCCAAGAAGCCCAGCCCCTGCGCACGGAGCGCCGTGAGCGAAGCGTCAGTGCTCCACTTCGCCGCCGCTGCCTCGACCAGCATCACGAGCTCATCGACTGAGTACGCGTCGAGCGCCTCGCGGCCTTTTCTCAAGCCGGCCACCAGCGCGTCGAAATCGGTCACCTCGGGCAGCTCGGCGGGTACCAGCGGTGCCGACAGGTC
>JANLPS010000516.1:0-6971 GCA_031367385.1 Archangium sp.
CGAGCGACACGTCGGCCAGCACCGGGTTGGCGATCTTGTCGTAGAACCCGCTGATCTTCACCTCGAAGTCGCGGCCATCTCGCACGAAATCGCTGGTGCCGCGGCCTTCATCGGCGATGCGGTCGAGGAGGCGGGCGTTCAAGTCTTCACCGACGCCGAAGGTGAAGATGCGGCTGCCTTGCGTGTTCGCGGCCTTGGTGCGGGTCGCGATCTCGGCTTCTTCGGTGACGCCAACCGTGGGCTGACCGTCGGTGATGAACATCACCAGGTGCGGCTTGTCGCCTTTGCCCACCGCGTCTTTGAGCGCGCGCTGCAATGCTTCGTCGATCGCCGTGCCACCGATCGCCTCGAGTGACTGCGCGAACTCGACTGCCTTCTTCACGTTCTCGGGGCTCGCCGGCTGCGGCTTCTCGAACAACGCCTCGACGTCAGTCGAGAATCGCACCACGTTGAACTCGTCTTGCGCGTTGAGGCGCTGCACGCAGTACTTGAGCGAGTCGCGCGCGAGCTTGATTCGCTCCCCCATCATCGAGCCCGAGGTGTCCATCACGAAGGTGATGCGCTTGGGCATCACTTCATCGGCCTTCATCTCGGTCTTCGGCGCGATCAACGCGGTGAAGAACCCGGGCTCGTCGCCATTGGGCCGGTACGACAAGAAGGTGAGCCCGATCGACTTGTCACTGACGGTGTAAAACAGGTCCAAGTCTTTCGAGATGTCGGTGCCCGGGCCCATCTCGAGACCGGCGACGGCTTCGCCTTCACTCTTTCGCGAGACGCCCAGCTTGTGCGTCGGCGAATAAATGCTGCGCAGCGGCACCTTCGACTTGATGCTCGCGCTGAAGGTGAAGTCTTGCTTCACGGTGAGCGCTGGAGCCCCACGCGCGCTCGCTCCCAGCGGGTAGTGGTACTGGTAGAGGCCGCTCTGAAAATCGAGCACCTGCGAAAACGTCAGCTCGATCTTCTGCTCACCATTCGCGGGTATGGGGAAGACGCGGGCACGAAACACATCGGAGTCGATGTACTCGAGCAACCCCGGGTCTTGCAGGCGCCGCACGATGCCCTCGTAAATCTCTGCCGCCTTCTTCTTCTCGAGCACCTCGCCCTTGGTCTTCTTGCCGTTCATCCACAAATAGAAGTCTTGCAGCGCGGCGCCTTTCGGGAGCGGAAACACGTACTGCGCCTCGAGCTGCCGCGGGCTCGAGTTGACGAACACCTGCTCGACCTTGGTGACCGACGTGCCGTCGACGATCTCGACGCTGACCCGCTGGTACTTGACGCCAAGCGGGCCGAGCGAGGTGTCGGTGGGCAGCAGCATGCCCTGTGCGAAAACAGAGGGCGCCAGCAGCAACGCCAAAGTCAGAAAAGTTCGTTTCATCGAGCCTCCAACGGGTAGCGGGCGGCCACGATCTCACAAGAGCGCGTAAAACTTCGTGGTTTCGCCGCTCTCAAGCCCCCGATTCGACTACGGTGCGCCGCCGTGGCGACGCCCAAGCAGCACACCGCCGAGTGGAACCTCGATTGGCTCGTGCCGATCGGTGCCCTGATCTTCATCGTCTTTCTGGCCTTCAACTTCGTCGGCAACCGGCCGTTCGGCCTCGAGAATGACGCCACCTGCCAGTGGGTCGAAATGGGCCTCGCCCTGGGCCTTTTCGGTGTCATTTCATGGGGCTACTGGCTCTCGCAGCAAAAACGCGGGGGGCACCGGCTGGTGCTGCGTGACCGGCTTTTGGTGGTGATTGGCCTGGGTGGGTTTCTCGCCTACTTCAACTTCGGCCACCTGCACTTTCACAACCTCGTGCACGTCTGGGACACGTACCACTACCACATCGGCGCCAAGTACTTTCCCGAGCTCAATTACGAGCGGCTATACGACTGCACCGAAGTGGTCGGCCTCGAATCGGGGCGCAAAGACGAGGTCGCGCGCCGCACCGTCACCGACCTGCGCACCAACATCATCGTCAAGACCGACGACCTGATCGCCAACCCCGAAGAGCACTGCAAGCGCTACTTCACCCCGGAGCGGTGGAAGCAGTTCAGCGGCGACATCAACTCGTACAGAAGCTGGGTCAACGAGCAGCGGTGGACCGACATTCTCCACGACCACGGCTACAACGCGACCCCGGTGTGGACATTGATGGGCATGTTCTGGACGAACACGCTCTCGGCCTTCGATGGGCTCGTGACACCCGACATCCCCGCTTGGACGAACCCGAAGACGGGCACCACCTACCCGAGCACGGCCGAGTCGGTCATCGCCGCGCGAAGCGGAGAGCACTCGGTGCTGGGCCGGTACAACGAAGGGTTGCGGCTGCGCGGCTATGACCCGCCGTTCACCAGTTACCTCGGTGGGCGGCACGTCATTCTGCTCAACCTGCTCGACCCGATTTTCTTGGCGCTGACGTGTCTCATCGTCTGGTGGGCCTTCGGGCCCAGAGCCTTCGCCGTCGCGGCGGTGGTGTTGGGCTGCAATTTCCCCAACCGGTTTTATTGGACGGGCGGCGCCTTTCTTCGCCACGACTGGCTATTCTTTTTGATCGCCAGCATCTGCCTGCTCAAGAAAGAGCGGCCGGTGCTCGCGGGCGCGGCGTTCGCGTACACCACCCTGCTTCGCTTGTTTCCCGGGTTGGTCGCGCTGGGCCCCGCGTTGGCCGCGGTCGAATACTTCAGAGTGCATCGCAAGTTCGACCGGCAGTTCGTGAAGTTCGTCGCTTCGGGCGCGGTGAGCAGCGCGATCCTCGTCGGAGCGTCGTTCTTCTTCGTCAACAGCGCCTCGGTCAGCTCGTACCAGGCGGTGGTCAAGGCCGTGGGCGATGACGCGGTGATCTCGGTGTCACGCGTCGATACCAAGACCGGAGCGCCAGTGACCTGGCTTCGCGCGCCCCGCTTCGAGCTGATGACCGGGCCAGCCGGGTTGAGCGAATCGGTCGATGCAGACGGGGCCCTCACCCTCTCGGGGCGCACCTCGAGCGATCAGAGTGGCGCCGAACCGCTGAGGGTGAAGCTCGCGGGTGGCGATTCGCTCGAAGTGCCGGTGGCCGCCGGCGAGTCGGCGGGTCAGGTCGCGCAGCACCTGGTCGACGCAGTGGCCGCCCTCGCGGCGAAGGACAAAGGCGGCGGGCCCGAGACCTGGCAGCGCTTCGCACAGAATACGGTCAAGCACTCCAACACGCCGCTCACCAACCACATGGGCCTCCGCACGTTGCTCAGCTGGAGGCCCTCGACCGTCGGCATTCGCATGGTCGAGCGCGGTGCCATCGACCCCTGGGCCCGGTGGAAGCAGACCCGGCTCGAAAAGTGGCATGAGGCGCAGCCGCTGTTCGTGCTCCTGATGCTGGCGGCGATGGTGTTGGTGTATCTGGCCTTGCGTCACACGGGCGCGTCGGTCTGGTTCGGAGCCGCGCTCGGCATCGGGTTCATTCCATTCGGGGCAGAGCTGACCAACTACTACTACTGCTTCTTGATCGGCATCGGCGTGCTCCACGTGCTCAAGCGCGAAGTGGGCTTGCTGATTGCGGCGCTGGCGGCGGTGACGCTGTTCATCAACTTCGCGCCCTTGCCGTTCATGTCGCGCGAGCTCGATGAGCAGTACGTCGCGATGACGGTCGCCTCGCTCCTGGCCGTCACTGGCATCTGGTGGTGCTTCACCAAGTGGGGCAGCGTGAATTGCGCCGAGCCTGAGCCCCCGGTGGCGCCCGAGACGTTCGCCTGGAGCGCTCCTCCTGCAGTCGCTGAAGCGCCCAAAAAGAAACGAAAACGAGAGGGTCGCTGACTCTCATTTTGAGTGCCACCAGTTCATTTCGAGCGATGCGCAGATGTCACACACTTTGCGATGCACAGCAAAATCGGGTGGTTTAGGTATGGCCGCCACCTTGCTTTGTCCCCGAGCATTGAAGAACCGCAGTTCCCACTCACACGAAAGACCATCATTCATATGAAGAATCTGATCCTGACTGCAGCCCTGGCGTTTTCCTCCTTCGCGTCGGCGAGCACCTGGGACATCGACACCTCCCACGCCTCGGCGGGCTTCAGCGTGAAGCACCTCGGCGTCACCAACGTGAACGGAGCGCTCGGCGCGGTCACCGGCAAGGTCGAGGTCGACGACAAAGACGTAACCAAGTCGAAGGTCGAAGCGACCATCGACGTGAAGGGCATCGACACCCACTTCGAGAAGCGTGACAACCACCTCAAGAGCCCCGACTTCTTCGACGTCGAGAAGTTCCCCACGGCGACGTTCAAGTCGACCAAGATCGAGAAGATCAGCGACACCAAGCTCAAGGTCACCGGCGACTTGACCATGCACGGCGTCACCAAGGTGGTCGTTCTCGACACTGAGCTGACCCCCGAGGTGAAGAACCCGTTCAGCGGCGCCTCGACCCGCGCGTTGACGGCGACTGGCGCCGTGAACCGCCAAGACTTCGGCCTCGCGTGGAAGTCGCAGGCCATCGAGGCTGTCAAGGTCGTCGGTGACGAAGTGAAGCTCAACATCGAAGCTGAGATCTCGAAGAAAGATGCAGCCCCGGCGAAGGCCCCCGCGGCCGCTCCGGCTCCCGCGAAGAAGTAAGTTTCACTCGCAGGTTTGAGGTTCAACGGGCGCTGGGCAGAGATGCCGGCGCCCGTTTTTTTTGTTGGTCGAGTCAGGGTTTCGGGGTGAGTCGACAACTCACCGTCGATGCCTGAGCGACGCGCCATTGCGCAACTGGGGTCGTGACGTCTTCAATCGGCACCGAACAGTGTGCCTCGAGCTTCTCGAAGTGCCAGTCGCGTGAAGCCACGAGGTCTCGGCCCCTCGGCGCCGCGGCCCGGTTCACCGCGCGCCAGGCGGCGAGCTCGGTAGACCACTGCGCAAGCCGAAGCCCTTCTTGCGAGAAGCCAATCGTGAAGAACACTCCGTTCGACGCGCTCACCTCAGCCTTGGAGAACGGTCGATCACCGAGACGCACCTGAACGCGTTCATTCTTGGGCGGCAACAAGGTCCCAAGTGATTGGCCAACCGACACTGCGGTGAGGGTGGCCGTGGCGAGTTTTTGCATGAGCCCCTCGATCGTCTCGCCCAGCAGTCTGACTTGGCAGCGCACATGCGCATCTGAGACCACTCCCGCGCCCTTGACGTTGACGAGGCACCGAATTGTCAGCTGCTCCATGTCCCAATCGCGAGCCAGTGGTGAGATGCCGGTGCTCGAGGGTCTCCAGTGGCTCGCATCGGCCGTGAGCTCGGTGAGCGCCCAGGGTCGACCTGGGCTCAAGGTCAGCTCGACGTCGAACGGCCATTCACGCACGACCGCGCCGGTGAACGCCGTGCCGGTGGGTTTGACCAGCCACCCGCTGTTCAATTCGGTCGAGCTGACCTCGCCCAGCGCCCGCGCCACCTCGAGTGGCGTTGGCTTCGCTGCCCGAATCATTTCGACGACGGCATCGAGCGGCGCGCCCGCGTCTGCCGGCGCGACCGCCAACGTCAAAGCAAGGCTCAACGGCAGCTTCATTCACGCATGTTCGGCGCAACGCGCCAGCGTCGCAAGCAGTGCGGGCGAAGGTGAGCGCAGGTGCGCGAGCAGCTGCTCTGGGGGTGATGCCCGCGCCCACCGGCTCGTCGAGGCCGCGAATCGCGAGCCGTGCGCGCACGCCGGGGAGCGCAGCTGCGCGGATACGGTCTTCGGAGGTGACCGGTGAGGCCGGCCGCCCAGGGCTCGCCGAGGCCGCGGAGAGGCGAGCCGTGCGCACGCCGGGGAGCGCAGCTGCGCGGATACGGTCTCGGGGTGCTCGGTGATGCCGGGCGCCGATAGGCTCGCTTACCGACGATGAGCGCAGCTGAGCGCGGTGAGCCGGTGCGCACGAGCATCGTCTCGGAGGCGCTGATGCGGCGATCGGTGAGGCCTGCCTCACGGTCTCGTTGATTCGAGGGCTGAAGCAAGCCACTTAGCGCAGCTGTGCGAGCATCTTCTCGTAGGTGTTCATCCGGTGGTCGGTGATGCCCGCGCCCACGGGCTCGTCGAGGCGGCGGCTGAAGCGGTCCAAGAACTTTCCGAAAAACCCCGTGCCGGTTTGCGCGTCGCCATCGGAGCTCAGGTAGCGCTCTTCTCCGACGTGCTCGTAGCCGGGCGCGAGCAGCCGGGGCACGTCGTCAGTCTGGTTGACCACCCGGTGCGTGCCTGGCACCGCCTTGTCATATGCAGCCGCGAACGCCGCATCACCGACTGGAGGCGACCCGTAAGTGTACACCGCCCGTGGCGTGATGCCGTCATTGGCGAGCTCGAGGGCGGCCAGGGTCGCCATCGCTCCGCCCATGCTGTGGCCGGTCAAGAAGACCGGGCGTTCCTTCTCGGTCACGAGCCGTTTGAGCTCTGCTGACATCTGCGGCCAGAGCGAATCGAGCGAGTTGCTGAACCCTTCGTGCACGCGGCCCCCCAAGCGGGGCACCAGGCCAATGTCGAGGTCATGACCCCAGTCAGCCTTGTCGTGCTCTTCGGTGCCGCGAAAGGCAACGATGACGCGGTCGCGGCACACCGCCACGAACCCGGCCGAGCCGTTCTTCGAGAAGAACTTCACGTCGGTCGCGCCCAGTCGCTTCAGGTCAGCGGCGACCGTTGCGTTCGATTCGTAGACGACGTTCGAGAGGTGCCCGAACCCCTTCGCATTGTTCGTCGACCAGGCGGAGGTCGCCGCGTCGATGCCAAGCGCCAGCCGAGGGGGCGACGCCACGTGCGACGGAGAACGGGCCCCGCTCGTCGCCGACGCCCCTGACAAAGGCATGGAATTACGACGAATCGGAGGCGCGGGGGGCGCTGAAACGGGCATCGCTCATTGTCGATGCGCGGCCGCTCCAGTTGCTTCAGGGGGGTGCACGTTCGATTTCAGCAACGCCTGGCGGCCGAGAAAAATGAAGCAATGAGATCAACTCTTTGCGAAATGTGACGATCACCCCTGCATGACTGAAGAAGAACGAGAAAACGTCTTAGCCGTTGAGAAACTTCGCG
>JANLPS010000013.1:0-3766 GCA_031367385.1 Archangium sp.
CCATCAGCCCCGACGGAGAGTCACTCGCCACAGGAGACTGGAGCAAAGACGTGCATCTGTTTTCGCGCGCCATTCCCGCTCCGATCAGCAGGCACTTCGGCGCTGCGGTGCGGCGGGTTCGCTTCTCACGTGACGGGCGCTGGCTCTCGGTCGCCGCGTGGACTCCGCAGAACCCGTTGGGCAATCACCAGAGTGACCCTGCCGCGGTGGTCTACGAAGTCGTGTATGGAGCCGACGCGAGCGCTGAGCCGTGATCGATCTCCGCGCGTACTTCGAGCGAATCGGGTTCACCGGGCCGCACGAGCCCACGCTCGCGACGCTCAACCAGGTCGTGCTGCGCCACGTGCAGTCGATACCCTTCGAGAACCTCGATGTGCTGCTCGACCGGCGCATCTGGCTCACTGCCGAGGGGCTGGAGCAGAAGCTGGTACACGAGCGCCGTGGTGGGTACTGCTTCGAGCAGAACGGGCTGCTGCTGCTGGTGCTCGAGGCGATGGGCTTCGAGGTGAAGCCGATCAGCGCCCGGGTGCGCTATCAGCGGCCGCGCGAATTCACGCCGGCGAGAACGCACCTCTTCGTTCGCGTCGAGCTCGAGGGCCAGTCGTGGCTCGCCGATGTCGGAGTGGGTGCGATGTCTCCCACGGCTGCGCTGCGCCTGACGCTCGACGAGGTGCAAGAGACGCCGCATGAAGCCCGGCGGTTGATTCGCGAGGGCGAGCTGTATTTTCACCAGGTGCGCTTCGGCACCGAATGGCACGACGTGAACGAGTTCACCCTCGAGCAGATGCCGCCCATCGATCGCGAGGTGGCCAGCTGGTTCACCAGCACCCACCCCAATTCGCACTTTCGAAACCGCCTGATCGCGGCGCGGGCGCTCGGCGATGGCCAACGTCGAACCTTGGTGAACCGCGAGCTCTCGCTGCGCGACCGCACCGGAGTCGCTCAGACGCGGTTGATCAAAGACCCAGACGAGCTGGTCGCCGTGCTGGACAGTGAGTTCGGCCTTCGCTTCGACGCGTCAACGCGCTTCGCGTGCTCGGGGCTCGACTGGGCGGCGTGAAAATTACGCGCTGATTCGAACGGTGTTCGACGGGTGCTCGAAGAACATCGGCGCCCGCACGTTTCGAAACGACGCTTCATGGTCGAGCAGCCACTGCTTGAGCTCGAGGCCACCGACATACCCGGTCAGCAGGCCGTTCGCGCCAATCACCCGGTGACAGGGCACGATGATCGACAGCGGGTTCTTGCCATTCGCCAGGCCAACTGCTCGAGACGCAGAGGGCTTGCCCAACAGGGCTGCCATCGAGCCGTACGTCCACTGGGCGCCGTACGGTATGGCGCGCAGCGCGTCCCACACGCGGTGTTGAAACGGGGTGCCCACCGGCGCCAGGCAAATGTCGAACGCCTCGAGCCGCCCGGCGAAGTACGCCTTGAGCTGATCTCTCACGCCGGTGAAGAACGCGTCATCGCGCACCCCCCTGGTCTGGGGAATGGCTCGGTGTGAGGCCGGGTACAGCCCGGTCATCGCTCGGCCGTCAGAGGTCAAAAGCAGCTCGCCAACGGGGCTCTGAAACGTCGAGAAGCACAGCGCGTTCGCCATTGGGCGCAGACCATACGGCTCGCGGGGGTGCAGTGAAAGCAAAGAACGCACAGAGGATCACACTCAGTGGTTGATAAAAATGCGGCTCGGCGCGAGGCCGAGTTTCACAAGAATTTCAGTCACTTCGCTCTCCATCGTCGGCTGACCGCAGAGAAAAGCGAAGGTGTCGTCGAGCTCGAGCGAGGCCAAGCGCTGTTGCACGCGGCCCACTTCACCGGCCCACCCGGGCTGCACGGCGCTCAAGGTGATGTGCAGCTCGATGCCGGCGTCGGCCCAGGCGGTGAGCTCCGAGGCGAACGCAAGCTCACGCTCGGTGCGTACGCCGTACACCAAGCGCACGCGGCCGTACTGTGCGCGCCGCTGCTGCACCCACTGAATCACCGCGCGAATCGGAGCGATGCCCGTACCCGTCGCCACCATCAACAGGTTGTGGCCCCGCGCCGCGTCGAGTGGAAAACCAGGGCCCATCACGCCCGACACCGTCACCGCAACGCCATCGACGAGCGCGTCTGCGACCGGGGTGCCCGCGCGAGCCAGGTACTCGAAGGTGGCCGACTCGGGGCTCGAGGCCAGGGCGAAGTACGACTCTCCGACGCCGCCAACGGCCAGGCGATGGTACTGTCCCGGCGTGTGAAAGGTGCCGCGAATGGCGTCGGGCGGGTCGAGCGAAAAAGTGAAAAGCCCTTCAGCAAGCTCGCGTCGGTTTCGAACCAGAGCCGGGTGCCCGTCATCAGCCATTCACGCTGTCGTATCAAAACAAAAGGACCGTGGCTGAACCATGCGTGCGCTCAGAGCGTTGATTTTCTTGCCGCTGCTCGTGTTGGCCGTCGTCGCGGTGGTGGTGCCGCTCTTCTATTTGTACACCGCCGCGAATCTGCCCAACCCGATTGAGGGCACGATGCAAATCGAGACGCTGCTCCGCCAGTCGGTCGAGAGCGAGCGGCAGAGCCTGCAGGGCTCGAAGAAGGTCAAAGACCGCGACAACGTCACCTGGCCCTCACCCGATTTCGCCACGCTGCCGAAGCTGATGGTCGCGCTGTACATCGTCGAGACCGGGTGCCCGACGTATTTTCAAACGCCCCGTGAGACCGGCGCCGCGTGGAAGAAGCGGGTGCTCTACAGCTTCATCGACAAGCCGCTCGATGGTGACGGCGGCTGCGAGCTCATCTTTGCCCGGCGGTTGGCCCGGCGACTCGGCGCGGAGACCCCGATGCAGCTGCTGGTGGCCTCCGATCGCATTCACGAATTTCTACAGAAAGATCAGCTCGTCGCCTTCGATTTGCACTCGATGCGCTTCGACCACGGCATCATCGGCGTCGAGGCCGCGTCGAACGAGCTGATGGAGCGAAAACTGCTCGACCTGAACCTCGCCGAGCTCGCCGAGCTGCAGCTGGGCATACCTCCCTATGAATATTGGCAAGACATGAGGCTGTGTCAGAACGCGTCGCTGATTCGCCAGAGCCGCGACACCTTGCTCGACCACCTGATGACGACCGGGTTCATCAACGCCGAGGCCGCGAAGAATGCGTCTGAGCCTGCGCCGCGCTGCTTGTCGATCGTTCGCGGGCCGGGCTCAAAGTACCACGACGAGTGAGGTCTCCCAGAGCTGCGAGCCGACGTGCAGCCGCAGCTGCCGGTCGCCCTGCTCGAGAAAGGGCTCGAGCTGAAACTGGGCGTCGCGGCTGAACCGCGCGGTGGCACGACCGTGCTTGACCGACGCCAACAGCGCTCCGTCGGCGTCGAGGGTGAGCGAGGTGGGGTCGAGCCATTCGGCGGTGCGGTCTGAGAGGCGGAGTGACAAGCGGTCACCTTCACCGACATCGACCGCGAGCACTTTGAACGCGGCGTGCTCGACCTTCACGAAACACCAGTCGTTGCCGAAGACGAGCTTGTACTGGCCGTCGTCGGTCACGCTCAGGCCGCGGTTGAAGGCCTCGATGATGTTCGGGTGCTCGATGCGCTCGCCGTCGTGCCACCAGTCGACGTTGCGGTCGATGACGAAGCCGCTGTCTTCACGGGTGTGCCACTTCGGAGCGACCGCTGGAGTCATGACGCTAAAACCACCCTCTCACTTGTTCGGTGTACCCGCGAAACGCCACCGCTCCCCAGAAGTTCACCAGCACCGCGACCACCGCCACACCCATAACGAGCGGCCTTCGCAGTGAC
>JANLPS010000061.1:0-11880 GCA_031367385.1 Archangium sp.
GAGATGTACGCCTCGCTGGCTGATCGCTCGACACGCAAGCTGCTCAACCGCTTGGTCAGCGTCGACGTGCTCGTCATCGATGAGATGGGCTACCTCAACCTGAAGGCCGAGCAGACGAACATCTTCTTCAAGCTGATGGAGGAGCGGTACCGCCGCAAGCCCACAATCATCACTACCAACCTCGAATACGAAGAGTGGGGCTCCTTCCTCGGCAACAAAGCGCTCGTCGACGCGCTGCTCAGCCGACTGCGTCACCAGTGCCACACCGTGAAAATCAAAGGCCCGACGCTTCGACTCTCGACGGGATGACCTCAGCCACCAGCGCCACCACCGAGCCCTCGACCGCTACGCTGCGGTCGGGGGCTTCGTGCTTGTGGCCACCAGTGGTCTCAAAGAACCTTCGCCGAGCCGCAGGTCGCCTCCGCTCGGCTTCGCCTCGCTCCGGCGGCGACCGACCGACCGACAACGCGAAACTCAGATCACTCACTCTGCCGCTGATCTGCGCCCGGTCCACTCCTCGCGAGCAAAGGTGGGTCACTTCTCGCGAGCGCTGAAGAGCTGCACCGCAAGACGGTGCGCAAGCTGCTCGGCCTCGCACAGGGGAAGAACAAACCAAAGCCGGCAACCCCGACGACGAGCATTCTCGCGCCGTACGACGCTGACATCCGCAAATCAGTTGAAGACTGCGCCGACATTCGGGCGCCGGCGGTGTTGGACCGCCTGCGAGAACAGGGCTACCAGGGCGGCATCACTGTCTTGCGCACAAGGCTACGTCAGCTGAGGCCCAGGCCCAGACAAGAGGCCTTCCTGACGCGCAGCTACGGGCCCGGGCGACTGCTGCAAGTCGATTGGGGCGACTTCGGGTACGCGATTCCCGGATGTGCGCGGCGGGTGAGCGCCTTCGTCGCCGCACTCGCCTACTCGCGGATGCTCTTCGTCATCTTCACGCTGAGCCAAAAGATGGGGTGCTTTCTGCGCTGCATGGATGCGGCGCTGCGTTTCTTCGGTGGCCGCACCCAAGTCGATGTCTTCGACAACATGAGCACGGTGCAGACCGGGCTCTACGTGGGCGTGGTGTTCGAGCTGCTGCATTTGGGAGGCGTTTCGCTGGGCGGCTCGCACGCGCACCATGAGACCTTGCCTGCCATCGCGGCGGCGGCGATGGCGTCGGCGATGGGCAACGCCGCGGGCAGCGATGGCACTCCGGCGATGTGGTCGCTGTCGATTCTCATCTTTGCGCCTTCGGGGTGGCTGGGGCGTCGGTTGGAGACGAGGCTCGATTTGCGGGCGCGCAAGTACGTCGGCCGGCGCTGGCCGGCTTGCTGTGCGTGATTGGCTTTCGGCTGATCGAGCTCAAGACGTTCATCGAGCTGCTCAACCACCACAAGGTCGAGGCGCTGGCCTTCGCGGTGACGTGCGTCGGCACGCTCACTGGGCACCTGATGGCTGGGCTGGTCGGCGGCTTGGTGATCTCCGGAGTCGGGCGTTGGCTCGAGGGCATGCTGAACCCGGCGCGCAAGGCGCAGCCCGAGCGAAAACCCGGTATTCGCGCGGTGTTGACCAAGGCCGACGCAACGGCCCGGCACCCGGAGCACGCTCCGCAGTCGGCGCCCTCGAAGGCGCAGTGGTTGCCGAACGTGCGAGGCCGCGCGGTGCTGCCGAAGAGCGCCTTCATTCACCCGCAGGCCACGGTGATCGGCCGGGTGGTGTTCGGTGAGAACGTTCACATCGCCGCGGGAGCGTCAGTGCGCGCCGACGAGGGCGCTCCGTTCTTCATTGGAGACGACTCGAACATTCAAGACGGCGTGGTGATTCACGCGTTGCAACAAAAGTGGGTTCAGGTCGGCGGCGAAGACTGGGCGGTGTACGTCGGCCGAAAGGTCTCGATGGCCCACAACGCGCTCGTGCACGGCCCGTGCTTCATCGGTGACGGACTGGTTCGACGTAGGTGAGATTGCTCGCGCCGAGCACCGCGACGAAGAGCCTCGCCACCTGCACCTCGCCAGTCTTCGGGTCGACCACCTCGATGCCGTCGCCGCTGAAGTCGACGAAGCACTTTTCTCCGGCACGGTGAGCCTGGCTCATCGTCACCCCGAGGTGCCCCGCCCACACCTGATACTTCTCGCAAAACCGGCCCAATGAGCTGAGCGAGCGCGTCAAGCAGCGCCTCGCGCTCGTCCGCGTCTGGAAAGTGAGTCAGCTCCGCCATCGATCTAGCCTGTAGAAGAATCGGGCGACTTTGTGAACCGACCTGACCGAATTTAGCTCTTTACCCAGCCACTCACGAATCGCCATCACCGCCGCCGCCATCACCATGCAGCCCTCGCCCTCGCCCTGCAAATTTCAGATGCGCATCTGAGCCTGCCAGTCAATTCGCTGACGACGTCTTGGGCGGTTGGTATCGGCGGGCTGGTAGCTGGCTGTGTGGGCGCGTGCGCCGTCAGTGGGGGCGTTGTCTCGGCGGTCTTAAACTCACCGACGTACAACACGCCGAAAACCGTGGGCGATAACACCGCCGCGGTCGTGTCACAGGCAACTGCTGCTGTGGCGGTGGCGACAGGCCCGAATGCTGCGACGACTTGCAGCTTCGGGGGGCTCGTGATGCAGGTCGGCACCAGTGTTCAGGCGTACTCGCAATCAAGCGCCATACGCGCCTGCGGAGACACCTGCGTCGACTTTAGAGTCACGCAGCGCTGCACGGCTTCGGGTTTGATGAACAACTCCTACGTTCGCACCTGTCGAGACATCTCGAACGTCTATTGCCCGTAGCTCTGACGAGGGCGCCCGGGCCCGCGGCCGTCGCCGCACGGAGCGCCAATAATCAGGCGCTTCGCCGCGCGGCTTCGCCGAACGTCACTGACAGCGGCGGCTTTGGCACTTCAGCGACCCGGCGCACAGCTGGCACTCAGGGCGGCCGCCACTCCCCCCCCCCGAATTCGCCCGCCCCTTGGCCACGGTCGACGTACGCTCCATTTTCCACCATTCTTCATTCTTGGTCATGGAGTCTCCACTCAGATGAATGTGTCAATGGCTCGTCGGCTCGTGGTCGGTTTCGCGCTGTCCTTCGCGACGGGTTGCCTGGCGCCCTCCGCTGGGCTCGATGGGGGAGGCGCGAGCGATGCCGGCAACCCCCGCGACGCCGGAGCTGATGCTGGAACCGCCGCGATGGACGCCGGCCGCCTGACCGATGCTGGCACCACCGATGGTGGAGCTGTCGATGCGGGCGTACCCGACGCAGGCCCTGCGGCCCCGAGTTCGGTGGCCTACTCGCCGTCGACCGCCTCGTGCGTCATCGGAGAGAGCTGCACCATCGCTGCTCCACAGGTCACGGGCGGTCTGGGCATATTCACCAGCACGCCCGGCTTGCCGTCGGGCCTGCTGCTTGACCCAGTTACCGGGGCCATCTCAGGGGCGGCGTCTGTCACCTCGGCGCGAGCCGACTATGCGATTCAAGTCACCAACGCAGCGGGCTCGGCGTCGACCACCCTGCCGCTCGAAGTCACCGAGCACCCACCGACGGGCCTCACGTATTTGTCGAGCGCCTTGGTCTGCACCATTGGAGTCCCCTGTACGCTCGGGCCACCCGGTACCAGCGGTGGCCCGATTCGGTCTTTCTCGGTGTCGCCGGCGCTCCCCTCGGGGCTGTCGATGGGCACGACCACCGCAGTTATCACAGGCACTGGCACGAGCCTGGGCGTCGCCCAGTCGTACACCGTGACAGCCGAGAACTCGGGAGGCTCGACGACGACGGCCGTCACGATCTCGGTGGTCGAGGTGCCGCCCTCTTCGTTGCAGTACGCCGTCTCGAGCCTGGGCTGCGGTCGTGGCGCGCCGTGCACGCTTGGGCCCCCGACGGTCACAGGCAACGTGACGAGTTACTCCACGTCTCCAACGCTGCCGATGGGAATGAGCATCTCGCGCAGCGGCATGATCAGCGGCAGCCCGACGGTGACATCGGCGGCGCAGATCTATCTCGTTCGAGCCACCAACACCGGAGGCTCAGCCACGTTCAGTTTATTGCTCACCGTCTTCGTGAAGGCGACCATTCTGTCTTCGGTCGACATCTCCCCACTCTCGAATTTGAATGTCTTTGTCGGGGGCGTCACTGAGTACCGAAGCAAGATCGTCGCCGACGCGGGCGCTTGTGCCGACTTGACGGGCTACTCGACGAGTACGCCGGTCGCCACCCGCATCACCGACCCGGTCATTGAGTACGTCGATACGACGGTGACCCTGTGCGTGCTGGGCTCTGACGGCACGACGTGGCAGCCCGAGGCGTATTCGACGACGTCGAGCCTCGTCGACGCCACGCTGATCAAGACCGGCTCAGCGACCACCGCGCTCGAATTCGTTAGGGTCGTCGACGTCGATGCCGGAGCGTATGCCATGGCGACCGCGATCTTCACCGCTGACGGGGGTCTGACGTCGTCAGCCACGTGCGCGGGGTGTGAAGTATCGACCGACCTCGGAGCGACCTGGTCGACGATGGTGCCTGATGCGGGCAACAAACTCGTGGTTCACGTGCGCCACGCCGCGGCCGCCACCCCCAACACCGAGACTGACTCGACGCTGACCTGGGCCGGCGGAGGGGTGTGGACGTTCGCTTCATTCACCAAGGCCGCCGAGTGCCTTCCTTCGGCGAAGCGAATCTTTATTTCGGAGAGCACGCACAATGGCCAGTTCGTGCCGTTCAGCTCCGCCGACGATTTCTGCCAGGCCGAGGCAGGGGCGTATGGCGTGGGCGGCACCTGGCACGCGATGTTATCGACGGCGAGCACGAAGCTCGCCCTGCTCGAACCCAGCACGACCTACTGTTCGCTCGAGGGCCGCCAGTTGGTTGTGAACCGGGCCTTCGTGGCACCGATGGTTCGGAGGGTGAGCGGGAAAAACATCAACCCTGGCGTGACCTATGCCTCGAAGGCCCACTTCCCCTACAAGCCGCGCACGGAGAATAGCTACTACTGGGTCGGCGACAATTCGGCCTCGTGCTCTGGGTGGACGGCGAACACCGGCCCTGCCCAGGGCTGGGTGGCGGGCATCAACTGGGGCGATTCAGGTTGGGGCTGGTACGGGCTGCAAGCGGGCGGCATCGCGCAGCTGAACTGCGACGGGGTCATGCGCCTGATGTGCTTCGAGTCTTGACGCCTGCGTGGACATTTTGAACCTGCAAGTTCCACAACCGTCCCAACGTTTGGGCGGTCGGAGTCGATCTTCTCGAGCGCTACGGCCTTTTGACCCTTTGCAATGCACTCGACGCCAGCGCGTTCTCAGGTTGCGCCTCGATCACCTTCTCGAGCCACTTCGACGCCTCCCCCGCGGCCTCTTTTTTCTCAGCCGAGGTCTTCGCTTTGGTGAATCGCTCGGTGTGCAACACCCCGAGCCGCAGCATGAACTCGACGTTCTCCTGGGCATCGAAGTGTCGAAGACGACGGTGTCTGAGTCGTTGGGGTTGATGCACGACGAGGCGATGAAGTGGCTGACCCGAGAGCTTGGGGCCGAGGACTGTTGGGCGCTGTACATCGACGGAACCAACTTCAACATTCAGCGCCGAGGCAGCACTGAGAAAGAGCCGTCGTTGGTGGTGCTGGCTTCGGCGGTGCAACGGCGGCAGGGCGTGGTGCTGCCCCATGCGACTGGTTCAAAATTACCCCAGGTGAAAGATCAGATTCTCGAGGCGATTTCGCACGGCATGCACGTGGTCTCGACCTGCGAAGAGCTCGCCCGGGCCCGGCTTCGGAGCGGCAAGCTCCCGCAGCTCGAGCACCGACGGAGGCCCATAGCGGTCATAGACGACGGCGCGCATGCGTGAGGCCAGGGTCCAGCTCGGCGGCGGCGCCGTCGTATGTCAGAGGCAACGGGTAGACGTGTGGAGTGGATGGTGGCGGGGAGGGCCGGCGACGGGCGCCGGAGATGTCGGTGCTGCACGAGGTCTTTCGGCGAGGCTGGCCCGCGGTGTCGTCATCGATGCCGTCGCGGGTGAAGCGTGAAGTGGAGCAGTACCTGCGGTGTGGCGACCTGCGGTACGGCTTCGTGGAGGTGAGCTGCGAGGTCTGCAAAGAGGCACGACTGGTGGCCTTCAGTTGCAAGGGCCGAGGCTTCTGCCCCTCGTGCACGACGCGTCGAGCCATCGACACGGGAGCGCAGCTGGAGTCGGTGCTGCCGCACGTGGCGCACCGACAGTGGACCTTGAGCCTGCCCTTCTCGCTGCGCTTTCAAGTCGTCAAGCGCCCGGAGCTCCTCAAGCGCATCGAGGTGTGCCTGGTGCGAGCCATCTGGCGCTGGCAGCGACGAGAGGCCCGGCGCCTCGGAGTTGAGGGCCCGTTGCGCGGCGGCGGGGTGTGCTTCTGGCAGTGGTTTGGCAGCAGCCTCCAGCTGACCCCGCACCTTCACCTGCTGGTACCCGAGGCGCAGTGGCTCGGCAGCGGCGAGTCGGTGCTGCTGGGGCCGCCGTCTGATGACGACGTGACAGCGGTGCTGCACCGGGTGTTGCGGCAAGCCCAGCGAGACTGGGGTGACGAGGGGGTCAGCTGGGCTGACGACGAGTACGAGGCCATTCAGCAGCAGGCCATTCAGCAACGGCTGCCTCTGCCCGAGAGTGGGACTCAGCGGCGCCGTCGTCTCGCAGTGGCGCACGGTTTCTCACTGCACGCCGACACGGCCGTGCATGCCAATGACAGACAAGGGCTTGAGCGACTGTGCCGGTATGGTGCGCGTGGCCCCGTTTGCGAATCACGCCTGCGCCGACTCGACGACGGCCGCTACGAGTACACGCCCAAGAAAGGAGTCACCTTCACTCTGACGGCCGAGGCCCTGGTGCGGCGGCTCGTCGCGCTGGTGCCTCCGGCGCGGCTGCACCTGACGAGCTTTCATGGAGTCTTGGCCCCCAACGCCTCGCTCCGGCCCCTGGCCACCCGCCAGCCCGAGGCGGAGGCCGCTCCTGGGCCACGAGCAAAAGTACCACCTTTAGAAAAAGACGAAGCGGCGCCTCGACTGGGCCACCCTCCACCAGCGCACCTTCGGCACCGACGTGTTGCGGTGCCCTTGCGGTGGGCGCCGTACCATTCGCGCGTTGCACTCCACCCGCGGCGCCGCCGAGCAGAGACTGACTGCCCTTGGCATTCTCGTGCCCTCGCGCATTCTCCCGCCGGCCACCGCGCCTCCCCAACTGACCCTCGCCGTCTGAAGGACTCCCCAGGGCCTTACCGACTTCGACCGTCGTCACGCCACCGCTGCGTCGACGTCGCGGCTCCCACCGTCACCGCTGCCTAAAACACCTCGGCCACTCGCCGCAATTCGCCCGTCGCAGTACCCTGGCGCCGAGTGCCTTCACGCCACCTCATGGATTTCAGCGGTTTGAAGTTCCTCTCCGTTTTGCGCTCGCTACTTCGTGCCCGAAGTGCCGTTACTGTCGTCGACCTCTGATTTTGAGAATCGAAGTCAAGACGAGCCCTTAGATGCGAGCGCGCGGTGTGAAACTTCATCACACACGCGATCATCTTCGAGCCGGAGGAATCACCCCATGTTTCGACTCGTATTCTCGGCGCTCATCGCGACGAGCTGCGCCAATGCCCACCACGCCTGCGTCGACCGACGCCCCGACCCCTGTCACCCCGGCACCCGCTTCTCACACCGAGCACGAAGGCAGTAGCCACGGCGGAGCCGGCCACGACTGGGACGATACGTACCGCGAGGGCAAGGGCTTCAGCCTCAAGCCGAACGCGCTGCTCGCCTCGAGCATTTAGGGCCGCAAGCCGGGCACCGCGCTCGACATCGGCATGGGCCAGGGTCGCAATGCCGTGTACCTCGCCACGCAGGGCTGGTCGGTGACTGGCGTCGACACCGCGGCCGAAGGCATTCGCATCGCGAAAGAGAACGCCGCGGCCGCGAAGGTCTCACTCAACGCGGTGGTCGATGACGCTGACCACTTCGACATGGGCAAGGGCCAGTACGATCTGGTCGCGCTGATGTACGTCGGAGGCGCCGAGATGACCTCGCGCATCGACACCGCGCTCAAGCCGGGCGGCCTGGTGGTGGTCGAGTACTTTCACAAAGACATGGAGGCCCAGTTTCACCACCCGATGGGCGCCTTTGGCACCGGCGAGCTCGAGGGCCTCTACAAAGGCTACAAGGTCATTCGCAGCGAGGTGGTCGAAGACACGGCTGACTTCGGGCTTCGACCGGCCAAGCTGGTTCGCTTCGTGGCTCAGAAGCCTTAGCTCACTGCGCAGAGCACTGGCCGAGCTCCACCAGAACCTGCGCCGATTCGTTGACGACGCGTTGCGAGATCGCCGGCTGATCAAAAAACCAACCGAACGCGCGCATCGACGCCTGGGTCGATGATGAGATGCCAGCGCCGACGCCCAGGTCGAATGACGCTGCCCGATACCGACCGCCAACCTGAGTCGCGTTCAGCTCTGCCCTCGCCGAGCGATCTGTCGTCAGAAAAGTGCTGGCGTGACAGGTCACGCACTGCAGCGTGTCGGTGTTGCGGAGCAGCGGGTTGTCGACCTCCACGAGCGCCCCGAGCGAGAGAAGGCGTTGGCTCGAGGTCGCGGCTTCGAACTCAGAGCGCCGAGTCGCACGAGAAAACCCACTCGGCACGTCTGCAGAGTCGCTCGGCACGACGTCGTCTCCAAGCAGCTGAATCACTTGTGTGCCACTGGCGGTGTTCGGAATCGTGAGCTGCACCGGGCCTTTCTCGGTCATTTCGAGCCCGCGCATTTCCCAACGAATGGCTGCAAGGCTGTCGGGCTGCGCGAAGAACGTGAGCCGCCTGAGCGTTGAAGCTCCGCAGAATCGAGTGAGGAGCGCTCTTAAGCTTCTCGCGTAGGCCCCATTGGGCTCTCGTTTCAGCTCGGGGCTCACCTGCAGCGCGCTGGAGGTCGGCAGTGCTTGAAGCGCTGCCAGCTGCCCGAGCTGTTCGAGCAGACCGTCACGCTCTGCCTGCGGAATTCGGTAGAACGCATGAAACGCAATGTCAGCAGCCTCAGCACCCGCTACAGGCTGAAAGACGACTCTCAGCACCGGTTCTAGGTGCTTGCAGGGCCCCGCTTCGACGCGATCACACAGGTCAAACCGAACGCCGACCACCTGCAGGCGGTCATACGCTTCGAAGATCATGTCCTCGCCGAGTGAGGGGCTGTACACCAGCGCGTCGTACAAGCTGCGTGTGATCAGTGGCTGACCCGAGGCGCCCAGGTCACCCGCGCGAAGCAGCACCGGAACCTCGTTCAGAGGCAGTGGCACCAGAATCGAGACGTCGTTCAGTCCGAACAGCGGCGTGCCTCCGTCGGCCTGCCTGCATCGACCTGCAAGTCCCGCATCGGCCCCTCCACCGGGTGCGACGCCCTGCGAGCCACACCCCAGAGCAACGAGAACAAGCGCCAGTCGTTTACGCACGGTCGGCCCGCAAGCAAATCTGAAGCCAAGCCCTCGCCCAGGGGCCGCGTCGACGCGAGCCACGCCTGCTCAATGAAAATTCGCCAAACGATGGAAATCTGAGCCTCGGCGACAAGGCCTCGGCTCAGTCCTGGCCCAGCGCAGCGCCTTCGTTGCGCGGGTCTGAGCCGGCGCTGCGAAGGTTGGTGACCGGGTCGACCATCACCGCCTCGGCCGAACCCCACTTCTCGATGCGCTTGAAGGTGTGGCCCATCGCCTCGAGCGCGCTGACGGTGGCCGGCTCGAGGCCGTTGAGATCGATCAACACCTCGTCGGGCATCCACTGGTGGTGAAAGCGCTCACCCTGACGGCCGAGGCTCTCGTGCGGCGGCTCGTCGCACTGCTGCCCCCGGCGCGGCTCCACCTGACGAGTTTTCATGGAGTCCTGGCCCCCAACGCCTCGCTCCGGCCCCTCGCCACCCGCCAGCCCGAGGCGGAGGTCCCTCCTGGGCCACGGGCAAAAGTGCCACCGAAGAAAAAGACGAAACGGCGCCTTGACTGGGCCACGCTCCACCAGCGCACTTTCGGCACCGACGTGCTGCGCTGCCCTTGCGGTGGCCGCCGTACCATTCGGGCGTTGCACTCCACCCGCAGCGCCGCCGAGCAGAGACTGACTGCCCTTGGCATGCCCGTGCCGTCGCGCATTCTCCCGCCGGCCACTGCCCCTCCCCAATTGACCTTCGCCGTCTGACGGACTCCCCGACCCTCAACTGGCTTCGACCGCCAGACTCCACCTGCGTCGATGCATCGGATTTCAGCCGCTTACGCCGGCCAAACTCACTCGTGCGAGGGTCGCCTGGGCGCGTGGAGTTTCAGGAAGTGCGCCTCCGCCTTCGTGACCCGGCTCTCAATGAGCGGTTTGAAGTTCCTGTCCTTTTCTGCTGGCGACGCAGGTGTTCATTCGAGGCCTGACGTCGGCTGAGCGCCGAATCATCGAGAGTCACCTCGAGCGAAACCAGGCCTCGTCGTTCTGGGCGGGGCTCTCGTGGCTCGATGGCCGTTCTGCGGCTGCGCGAGAGCAGATCAAAGCCTCACTGCGCGTTCACCCCACCAAGTGACACCTTTTTCGGCTTCGGGGCCGAGAACCCTTTGTGTTCCTCAAAGCGCTCATGGGTGGTGTGACTGCGAGTCGGGCCTACTGGGCCGTGAGCGACAAGGCCCTGCCACCCAACCTCGTGAAGCCTGGGGGTTTTTCGAAAGACTTTCAGTCTTTTCTCATGAGCCGAGAGCTGGGCAACGTTGGCTTTTTGAAGCCTGGGGCGTTCGTGTATGGAGGCAAGAGCGCGCCGAACGAGCCGCTCACGCGCCGCCCGGTCATCTTCATTCACGGCAACAGCGACTCGGGTGAAGGCGCCCGCGACACAGTGAATTACCTGCGCGGCCAGGGTTACAAGAAGAGCGAAATTTACGTCACCAGCTACGGGCCAGGCCGCCTTGACCAGGGGTGGAATCAGCCTCACGACCCGATTGACGTTCGCGAAATTCGAGCCTTCATCGACGCGGTTCATGCTTACGCGGGCGTGCTGCCTGAAGTGCGCGCGCACTCCGAAGGCGTCACCAATACCCGGGGTGCCCTGGGTGGCCTGACGGTCGACCGGCTCGGCAGAATCGAGCGCTTCGCCCCGCCGCTGCAGGTCGAGACGCTGATCGGTCTGGCTGGAGCGAACGAGGGCGTTCAAAATTCGCAATGGGCCCCTTTCGTGCCGGCCTGCTCGCCGACGAACGGCATGTGCCCCGGCTCGAGGTATCTGCGCATGCTCGAGCTCTTGCCCCCGCCGGCCAAGCGCGTCTTCACCATCGTCTCGACCAAAGACGGGGTCATCGGTACCGGTGACTTCCCCGTTCGCAGCGGCAGCATCCCCAACCAAATCGATCAATTCGTCAGCACGACGCTGAACCACATGCAGGTGCGCGACAACACGTTGGCCGAGCAGCAACGAATGAGCGAGACCGGGTAGCGCCCCGCTCAACACGAAGCGCTGCGTCGAATCGTGAGGCCCGCCGCGCGGCCATCGGCATGCCGTTCGCACTGATCAGCCCAACCGGGGCCACCCTCGCGCAAGAGATCGCGATTACCCTGAGCACCGGTATGGTGCAGCGCTTCGATGCGGTGCGACGGCGAAAAGATGGCTCGCTGGTCGACGTCTCGGTGTCGACCGCAGCAAGTCAGGGCCCGTCTCAATATTTCGTGCAGCCCTCAGAAAACCGATGGGTGCCGTAGCCAATCGCCCAGAATCACGACCTGTTTTTCGGCAACGAAATTGCTTGTGGGCGCCGCACCTCCATAGGTGCACTTTGACTCCATTCAACTGTCGGCTTTTCGGTCTGGTCCTCCTCTTCGTTGGCTGTGGTCTCCCCGCTTCAGATGACGACGGCGACCTTGCCCCGGTCGACCAGGAGTTGAGAAAGAAAAAGGACGCTGGAAGGCCGGTTGATGGGGGC
>JANLPS010000062.1:0-5846 GCA_031367385.1 Archangium sp.
GATGCTGTACTGCGAGGTCGCCACGTGCTGAACGAGCTCCATGAGCGCCTTGTAGTCGGTCGCCGTGGTCACGGTGGCCTCGGCCAACTTGGGCTCGATCGCCTGCGCCAATGACTGCAGCTGTGGTCGCAGCTCGCTGAAATTACCAGTCACCTTCGCAAGCTCGAGATACTGCTTGCTGAGCGCAACGAGCGCCTTGCCGTCGGCCCGCAGCTGACGCATCTGAATCGGCCCGGCCTTCGCGGCCTCGGTATGCAGGTTGCCCAGACCGACGAGTTTCATTTGAGGCGGCCTACCATGCCACGCGGAGCGCCAAACCGGCAGAGGGCGTCATTGCCGTGCACCGAAGGCGCCGAAATCACATCACGGGTGGCCTTGCAGAGCGCGGGTGAGGTCTCTATGCCGCCCTTTCATGAACATCGTTCACTCGTTGGTCTCAGTGCTCGTAGGCGCCCTGCTCTTCAAAGGCGCGGTGTACCTAATTTCTCCTGACAGCCCCAACAGCGTCGGTCGCGCGATCGTGACCTCGATCGTCGCCACCATCGCGGTCTTGGCAGTCGCAATGCTCGGAGCGCAGTTCTTGGGAGGTGTGATGCTCCTGGCCGCCATTCTGCTCGCCCCGCTGATGGTGATTCGGGTGTCGTACGGCATGAGCCTTTTTCGGGCCTTCGTCGTGACCGTGGTGTTCGGGGCATTCATGTACCTGGCCCAGCACATCGAGAATCAGGTGCTCGGGCCGAAGCCCGCGCCAGTCACCAGCCAGGTGTAGGCGTCACTCGATCATCGCGGCCAAAAAGTAGGAGTACGCGAGCTCACCGGTCTTTCGCTTCTCGCGACGTGCCTGAAGCCTCAGCGCCTTCGGTAACGAGCAGAGCGCTCCGGTCGCCGGGTCTTTGAGCCGCGCGTACCCTCGAGCGGAGTAGTCGATGACCTGCCACCCCTGGGGGCTCAACGCACGGCACAAGTCTTCGGTTAGCTGGTGATGAAACGCACGGCTCAGCGATTGAGCCTCGGCCATCAGACGCGTGCAGGCCCACCCGAGCTCGCCACGCTCCCAGCCGCGGAGAATCAGGTAATTTTCCTGTCGGGCTTTGCCGACGCCTCCGACGTGACGCTCGAGGCGCATGCGGTCAACTCTGCCACAGCATGTTCAGCAACGTGCAGTCGGCGAGCAACTGCCAATCACGCCCCGTCGTGGGCCGATGTTGCGCACGTGGCCCTCGCGGGGCCGACTCTAGAATCGGGCACCCCTGAGAGAGCCGCGAAATCAGAGACGGAGTCGGCCCGCCTAGATCGGCAATTCGCCCATCACCGGCAGCACGATGATCTTTTTTTGATCAACCCGCCCGTCTTTCGCCCACGCCGCGCCGACGTCGCGCAACAGCGAGTTGAGTACCCGATCGATCATCGCCCTCAGCTCGGGGCCCGCGTCGGGCATGTTCTTCTCGAGCACGGCCAGCGCCCGCTTGCCGGCGGTGTCACGCAGCTTCGCCGCCGGGCCGGCCTCTTCGAAGATGCGCGTCGCCAGCTCCTGCAACCGCATCGAAGGAAACGGGGCCGCATCGATGATCTCGTCGACCTCTGCCCGCGCCGCCACCGCAAGAAACAACCGCTGCGGCGTCAGCTCTGAGAACTTCACCCCAAACCGGGCCACCGTCGCCGCGGGTGAAGGGCCCAACAAACCCGCCAGCACCGTACGCTGAGCCCGAATCTTCGCGAACATCGACTCCGCCTCGGCGAGCTCGCGCTTCGAGCGAAATGAGACCGGCTCAGCCCCCGGCACCTTGAGTGCTTTCAACGGGCGGCGACGCATCAAGGCCGACAAGAACGCCGTCTCTTCATCGAGCGCGAGCCACGTCTCTGCGAACTTCGAGCCCGGCTCATGGGCCATTCGCTCGGCCTGCCGCTTCAGCTTCAAGGTCAGCGAAAACCCGACCTGAAAAATCTCACGCAGCGGCCGTTCGCGCACGACTTCATGCGCCATGTCGACATCGCCGCCGGTCAAGTGCTCGAGCCCCAGGTCGAGTGAATCGCGCGCGGCCTCGCTGAACTTGCGAATGGCCTCGGGGTCACCCGGCTCGGCCCCCTCGGCGACCAGCACGCAGTTCACCAGATAGCGCACCTCACCCTCGAGGTTCTGCCGCTCGCCCGCGTCGAGGCCCTTGAACATCGCGGCCACGAAATCAGCCCTCCCCACCGGAGCCACCAGGCCCGCCTTCACCTCGGGCACCTTGATGGTGGCAGGGTCGATCCACGCGAAGACCCGGCTGGCTTCTTCGAGCGGAGGAAAGCCGAGGTCTTGCAACCGCGACTGCCGAAATTGAAAGGCGGTCTCTTCGAGCTCGGTGATCATCTCCCAGCGAATCGCCTCGAGAAATCGAGACAGCTCGAAGGGGTTGTTCGCCATGATGTCTTGGGTCAACCGGCGCAGCGCGGCCTCGTCGACGCCGTCGATGGTGAACTCGAGCAGGTACACGCCGTCGGGGGTCTCCATCGTGACCCCCTCGGTGTTCACGTCGGGGTTCTCTTGCAAGTCGTGAACGATGGTCAGCTTGCGGTACATGAACTCGATCACTTCGAGATCGAGGCCCTGCAATTTGCGAATGAACTCGTGGTCGTCTTCACCGCGGGCCGCCCGCAACCAATGGAGCACCTCGAGCGGGTCCATTCGGTCTTTTTGCCAGGAGGCCAGGTCGACGTAGGTGCGAAACTGCTCGGGCGTCGAGAGCTGAACGATCTCGGTCGAGTCAGCCAGGCCCACATCGATGATCGCGGAGTACACGTCTTCTGCGGCGATCGAGCGCACCAGCGCGCGGCCATCGACCTCCTCCATCATCGCGTCGAGCCGGTGCTTGGGCGCCAGCTCGGTCAGCCGTCGCACCAATTCAGCCCGCCGGGCGTCGCGCTTCTCCTGAGTCTTGGTCACACAGGCTCGCCTACCAGCCCCCCCAGAGGAAGGGAACGGCTACCAGGCTAACCAGCGAACTCGAGCAGGCGGCCCCAGACCTCGGTGTGGCCGATGTCTTCGAACGCAGAGAACCCGACGACGATTTCTGAAGCCACATCAAGCTGTTGCGCGATCTGCTCGATGCGCGGCTTCCGGTACGACTTGCCCAACCGGTCCATCTTGGTGGCGGCCACCAGAATGCGCGGCGGGGCCTCCTGCAGAAAATCGAGCATTTGCACGTCGTCGGGCGTGGGCCCGATCTCGGCGTCGATGATCGACACCACGACCTTCAAGGTGTGCCGCTCATTCAAGTACGACGAGATCATCGTCTTCCACGCGGCGCGCTCGGTCTTCGAGACCTTGGCGAACCCGTAGCCCGGCAGGTCGCACAGGCGCACCACCCGCTTGCGGCCCTTGTTCTCGAGCGTCACGTCGAAAAAATTCAAGGTCTTGGTGCGGCCAGGCGTGTTCGACACACGAACCAGCTTCTTGCGCCGAGCCAACGCGTTGATCATCGACGACTTGCCGACGTTCGAGCGGCCGACGAAGGCCACCTCGGCGATCGGCTCGCGGGGGTACTGATCAGCTCGGGTGGCGGTGGTGACGAACTGCGCGTCGAGCACTTTGATCATCGAGTACCGCCTACCGACATGCTGCCCGACGGCTGCTCGGCGTCGGCCTTCTTGCCAGCCTCGGTGCGCTTCGCGCGATCGAGCGACCAATGATCCATCGCTTTGAGCTTGGGCACGAACTCGAACGGCTTGACCGAAGGGCTCGAGGCGTCATGGCACGAGCGGCACTGCTTCTCGCTCGGGTCGATCAGCCCCACCAGGCGCGACAGGTCGGCGTCTTTCATCACGTAGCGGGCGGTGTAGTACTGGCCTCCGCCGTGGCAGCTCTCACACGAGACGGAGGCGACCTTCTGGTCGGTCTCGGCGGGCGAATGGCACGACAGGCACCGCGCGTCTTTTTGCTGCTGAGGCGAGAGCACCTCTTTGGCGCGGGCATGGGGAGACGCCTTCCACGCGGACCAGGCCTCGGGGTGGCAGCTTTGACAGCTCTCAGCGCCTAGAAAATCATGGGCCGCCGCGGGTGTCGCACCTGCACCTACGCCCATCAAAATGACTACGCGAAGAAGCAGCGAACGCATCGCGGGTTCACGTACCATGCGTCTTCTGACATGTCGCGCGTTCTGAACCTGACCCTGCTGCTGCTCGCCACGCCCGCCCTCGCCAAACCGTGGAAGGGGCTCGACCCCGGTGTGGCGAGCGTGCTCGATGTGATCGGCAAGTTCGGAGAGCCCTCGAAGCGCGCGACCGCGAAGGGCAAAGACGTGCTGGTCTACTCGGGAGACCGGGCGATACCCGGCACGATTCAGGTGCAGTTCAAGGTCGACCCGGCGAGCCAGACCGTCGAGCGCATCGACCTCTACCCAGAGGCCGAGATCAAAGCAGAGAAGATCGTCTCCGATCACGGCCCTGCCTGCGACCCGCAAGAACCTGCAGACCCCTGCTACTACCGCAAAGAAACCGCGAACAAACACGCGTACTTTCTCTATTTGAAGCTCGGCCTCGCCATCTTTTTCAAAGACGACGGCAGCACGGTTCGCTCGTACTCATTCTTGCCCGCCGGCGCGACCGCGGCTGCCCCCTGACCATGCGCGTCTTCGGGCTCACCGGAGGCATCTCGAGCGGCAAGAGCACCGTCTCCGCGATGCTCAAGGCGCACGGAGCCGCGATCATCGACGCCGATGTGGTGGCCCGTCAGGTGGTTGAGCCAGGCACTCCGGCGTTCGCTGAAATTGCTCGGGGTTTCCCCGAGGTGGTCGTCGGGGGCGCGCTCGATCGCGCGAAGCTCGGGGCACGCATCTTCAGCAACCCCGATGACCGCGCTCGGCTCAACGCGATCATTCACCCCCGAGTTCGCGAAGAGACGCTGCGGCAGCTGCAGAGCCTGGCCGAGGGCGGGGCCCCGCTGGTCATCAACGACGTGCCTTTGCTGATCGAAAACCGGCTCCACGAATCGATGGGTGGCGTGATTCTGGTGGTGACTCCGCCCGAGGTACAGCGGGCCCGGCTGATGGCGCGCAATGGCTTCACCGCCGAGCAGGCCGACGAACGAATCGCCTCGCAGCTGCCGCTCGAAGAGAAGCGAAAATACGCGCGGTGGGTCATCGACAACGGGGGCTCGCTCGAGGCGACGCAGCGGCAGGTCGATGCGGTATGGCAAGAACTGACGCAACGCGGCCCGATGAGCTGACGTATGCTCCGCGCCCCGTGAGCGCCACGTACTTCATCACCGGTTACCCCGGTTTCATCGGTAAACGCTTGGTGAAGCACATCGTGCAGGTCGACCCGACCAGCCGAATGGTGCTGTTGGTGCAGCCCCGCTACGTGAAAGAGGCCACCCAGCTCGTCGAGCGCTTGCCCAGCGCGAACATCGAGATCTTGAGCGGCGACATCTGCGACATGCACCTCGGGTTGGCGGGCGGCGAGTACCAGGCGCTGGCCGCCGAGGTGACCCACGTCTTTCACCTGGCCGCACTGTCATCGCTCGGCATGGCCCGTGACATCGCCCGGCGCGTCAACGTCGAGGGCACCCGAAACGTGCTCGAGCTGGCCCGCGACAGTCAGCAGCTGCAGCGCTTCGTGTACTTCTCGACCTGCTACGTCTCGGGCGACCGGGTGGGCGTGATCGCCGAAGACGAGCTCGAGGCCGGCCAGCGTTTTCGAAACCACTACGAAGAGACCAAGTTCGAGGCCGAGAAGCTGGTGCAGAAGGCCAAGGCCCAACTGCCGATCACCATCATTCGCCCGGCGAGCGTGGTCGGCGAGTCGCTCACCGGTGAGATCGAGCGCTTCGACGGCCCCTACTACCGCGGCTTGCGTCTGGTGCTCTC
>JANLPS010000097.1:0-3833 GCA_031367385.1 Archangium sp.
CGTAGGTGGTCGCGTCTTCGAAGTGGGCCAGGTCGAGCGACTGGGCCTTGTCGAGCAACCGGGTGCCCAGCAGGTTGCTCACCTTCGCCCGCAGCATCGCGCGCAGGTAGGTCTGCATGCGACGTGAGCCGAGCAGCACCAACGAGAGCCCAAGCTCGAGTGCTACAGCCGTGATCACCAGCCGCCGGTGAGCCTCGGTGTGGGTCTGTGACGCGAGCACAACCGAGTCGATGATTCGCCGCCCGACCGCGGCCATCGAGGCCGGCAGCAAGGCCATCACCAGCGTCACGCCGCACAGCAACAGGGTGCCCTGACGGCTGGCCTCCCAAAGCCATCGCAGCGACCTGGGGAGCTGCGCCAACAGCTGACGACTCGTTGAGCTGGGGCCCATTGGCGCTTCTTGCACGGCGACCGGCGGTCTCTTCTATTGAAAATTCGTAGTGCGTCTGACTGAAAACCTGATTGCATTGGGCCCTGTGAAGCCGTTTCAGGCCCAGACCTTTTACGAACTGTTGGAGATCTCGGTCGCCGCGACCGACGCCGACATTCGAGGCGCCTTCGAGCGCTTGACGCATTTGTACTCCGACGATCAGGTCGCGCTGTACGGGTTGATCGACGCGCCGCGCGCCAAGGCGCTGCGCAGCCGATTGAAAGAAGCCTTCGAGACCCTCTCGAGAGATGAACGCCGCGCTGAATACGACCGCAAAATCGGGCTGCCTCCGCGTGACGGAGTGGCGGTGGTGGCGCCAGCGAAGCCTGCAGCAGCCCGGCCTTCATCGCCCGGCTCATTCGGCGCGAGCACCGCGGGCGGGTGGGGTGGCGGGTACTCGTTCGTGAGCAGTGGCCCGAGCGCTCCCGCCGCGGCCAAGCCGTCGTTCGTGTACTCCGTGCCGATTGAGCCGTCGCCGGTGGTGAGCGAGCGCAGCGACTCCGATCGCCGTGAGCTCGAGCGCCGTGAGGCTGAGATTCGCGAGGCCCAGCGACGGCTCGAGCTCGAGCGCGGAGAAGTCGAGCGCCGAGAGGTTGAACGGGTCGAGGCCGAACGACGAGAAGTCGAACGGCGTGAGGCTGAGGTTCGTGAGGCCCAACGACGGCTCGAGCTCGAGCGCGCCGAGGCCGAGCGACGCGAGAGTGAACGCGTCGAGGCTGAGCGCAGAGAGGTCGAACGCCGCGAAGTCGAGGTTCGCGAGAGCGCCAAACGCCTCGAAGCCGAGCGCGCCGAGACCGAGCGCAGAGAGAATGAGCTGCGCGAAGCCGAGCGGCGCATGGCCGAGCGGTTGGAGCTCGAGCGCCAGGAAAACGAGCGGCGGGAGCACGAGCTGCGCGAGGCCGAGCGCCGCATGGCCGAACGGTTGGATCTCGAGCGGTTGGAGAACGAGCGCCGCGACGCCGAACGGCGGGTGTCGGAGCGCCTCGAGCTCGAGCGGCTCGAAGCCGAACGCCGAGAGGTCGAGCGCCGCGAAAGCGAGGCCCGCGAGGCTGAGCGCCGGGTCGCTGAACGGCTCGAGGCCGAACGTGTCGAAGCCGAGAAGCGGGAGATCGAGCGCAGAGAAGCCGAGGTGCGTGAAGCGGAGCGGCGCCTGGAGGCCGAGCGGGTCGAAGCCGAGCGCCGAGAGCTCGAGCGCCGTGAGAATGACATTCGCGACGCTGAGCGCCGCATGGCCGAGCGGCTGGAGGCCGAGAAAGCCGACGCCGAACGCAAAGAGGCCGAGCGCGCCGAAGCGGAGCGCCGTGACATCGAGCGAAGAGAGGCAGAAGCGCGCGATGCGGAGCGGCAGCTGGGGCCTCCGTCGCCCTCAGCGCCGACCTCGACGCACTCACCGGAGCCCGCCGTGGAGGCGCTGTCGGGAGCGCCAGGTGCCGACCTGGCGTCGTCGCCGGTGAATGCAAAGGGTGAGGCTGACGCGATGGGTTCTTCGAGCCCCTCAGGCCTCACGGGCGAGGCGCAGCTGAGTGACGACGATGTGTCGGTCGCGATTGTGCGCGCAAACCCTACCCGTGAATACCGCGTGCCCGAGCCGAAGCCGGCCCCGTACGAGATGCCCGCGGGCGTCGAGGTGAATGGCGACCTGATTCGGCAGGTTCGAATGGCGCGAGGGCTGTCGCTGATTCAGCTCTCAGAGCGAACCCGCATCAGCGTGCGGCACATCGAGAACGTCGAGAGCGACAAATACGATCAATTGCCCGCGGCCGTGTACCTTCGTGGCATTCTGATGAACCTGGCGCGTGAGCTGGGTATCGACGGGTTGCGTGTGGCAAAGAGCTACTTGTCGTTTGTCGACGCACACCGTTCGAAGTCGAAAGATTGACCGACCCCGCCGACCGCACTACGAAAGTCTCAGCATATGACCGACGAAGAGAAGATGAAGGCGATGCGGTTGGCCCGAGCGATCGCGTCAGACATCTCGCTCTACAACGAACAGAAAATCATTCAGGGCATCGAGAACGACAATCTGTTCGCGACGCTCAAAGACGAGATCGAAGAGGGGCGCGAGCTCTTCAAGACCCGCGTGAGCCCTGAAATCTTTCGGCAGACCAACTTCTTCGACCGCGCGATCGTCGATGTGGTGCTCAAGCCGAAAGGGTACGTGAAGTCGAAGATTTGGTAGCCGTGGCAGCTGCGAGGTTCGAGGTCACGGCAGATGAGCGAGGCACCCGGCTCGACGTGTTCGTCGCCTCGAAGGTGCCCACCATCAGCCGTTCACGTGCGCATGCGTTGATCGATGGCGGGCAGGTGCTCGTCAACGGCTCGGCGAGCAAGGTCGCGCATCGCTTGCACCCCGATGAGGTGGTAACGGTCGATGAGCCGCCGCTCGCCGATGCGTTGCCCAAGGCTGAAAACCTGCCGCTGACGGTGATGCACGAAGACCGTGACGTGGTGGTGTTGAACAAGGCTGCTGGCATGGTCGTGCACCCCGGCGCTGGGCATCACTCGGGCACGGTGGTGAACGCGCTGCTGCACCACGTCGAAGACCTGCAGGGCGTCGGAGGCACGCTGCGGCCAGGCCTGGTGCACCGCCTCGACAAAGACACCTCGGGCGTGATGGTCGTCGCCAAAAACGACAAGGCCCTGCGCATCTTGCAGGCCGCGTTCAAGGAGCGCGAGGTCGAGAAGGTGTACCTGGCGCTGGTGGTCGGCAACCCTCCGTACGACGAAGGCACGTTCACGACGTTCTACGGGCGGCACCCGACACACCGAATGCGATTCTCAGGGCGCGTGCCAGAGGGCAAGCCGGCGGTGACGCATTTCACGGTGAAGAAGCGCTTCGCCAAAGGGTCGCTGGTCGAGGTGCGGCTCGAGACCGGGCGCACGCATCAAATTCGGGTGCATTTCACCGAAGGCGGTTTTCCACTCTATGGCGATGAGCTGTATGGGCCCAAGTCGGCGCAGCGGCCTGACATCATTGGGCGGCAGGCCCTCCACGCGTGGAAGCTGACGTTCGCGCACCCTCGAACTGGCAAGGTGAAGACCTACACCGCGAAGCCTCCGAAAGACTTCGTCGAGGCGCAGAAGGCGCTGGCGGCTGAGGTGCCTCCGCCGCCGCCGAAGCAGCCGAGGAAACAGCGGGTTGATCACCCCAAGCGGTGACCGGCGTCACACCAAGCCGATGGTCAATGACTGCTGCCGCTTGGTGAGCACGCGAATCGGTTGAATCGCCATCACGCGCATGAAGACCTTCAGCAAGTCGGGGTCGAACTTGTTGCGCATCTCCGTCCACATCAGCATCAGCGAGACCTCGGGCCCGTAGGCATCGCGGTAGGGCCGCTTGGCGGTCAGCGCGTCATAGGTGGCGCAGATCGCGATGATCTTCGCGTACAGCCCCAGGTTCGCC
>JANLPS010000104.1:0-3831 GCA_031367385.1 Archangium sp.
TGCGTCGGCCATGCCGCCGCTTTCAGGAAAACCGTGTCTTCTAAATCTCGCCGTACCCAATCGCAGCGCGCGAAGTCTGATTCGTTCACCCTCAACCAAGGAGAAACTGCAGAAGGCCACCGCCAAGGTCGCCTCGAGCACCTCATTCACCACGAATTGCAGTCTCTCATTCGCGACGAGGCGACTGACCCATCGCTTGATGGCGTCACCGTGCTCGCCGTACACCTCTCTCCCGATGGAGGTCATGCCCGCATCGCCTACGCGGTGGTGGCCAGCCTCGACCGAGAGAACGAGGTTCGCCTCCGCAGCCACGGGGGTCTCGTTCGCGCCACGAATTTCCTGCGCGCTCGACTCGCCGAGCAGCTCAACCTCAAAAAACTGCCGAAACTCAGCTTCACCTTCGTCGGCGTGTCGAGCGGAGGTGACCCATGCCTCGATTGATTTCGCCCACCCCTGACGCGCACCATGTCCCCATTCAGGTGTGGGGTCGAACCGTGCCGGCGGGTGCCCTCGAGCAGCTCAAACGCATCGCCTCGCAGCCCTACGTGGTCGAACACGTCGCGGCGATGCCAGATCTCCACGTCGCGCATGGCATCTCGGTCGGCACCGTGTTCGCCACGCTCGATACGGTCGTGCCAGCTGCACTCGGCGGCGACCTGGGCTGCGGCATGAGTGCGGTGCGCTTCGATTTTCCAGCCGCCCGGCTCGGGTCTCCAGACCTTCGCCGGCTACTCGAAGCGCTGACTCGGGCTATTCCCGTTGGCGATGCGACCCACCGTGGCCGCGGCGTTGACGTCCCCGACGCCTTGTTGGCAGCTCCCCTGTCAACTGCGTCTCTCGAGCGTGCACGGGCAAGGCTCATGCCCAAGCACCTTGGCTCCCTGGGTGGTGGCAACCACTTCATCGAGTTCAATCGCGATGGCGGCGGTGACCTCTGGCTCCTCGTGCATTCAGGCTCGCGAGGGCTGGGTTCGGCGATAGCGGCGCATCATCTGCAGGCCGCAGCCGCCGAGGCGTATGGCGAACTGCCTGGCCTTCGATGCGAAAGTGATTCGGGCAGGGCCTGCTTGGCCGACATCGGCTGGGCCCTCGAGTTTGCCAAGGCCAACCGACACGCGTTGGTCAGCCGAGCGATTGAAGTGCTCTTCGCGCAGGTCGGCCCTCACAGCCCCGAACAGACGCTCCGGGTCGATGTGCATCACAACTTCGTGCGATACGAGCAGCATTTCGCCCGAAGGCTGCTGGTGCACCGAAAGGGTGCCATCGCGGCCCCCGCCGGAGCGTACGCCCTGATTCCAGGCTCGATGGGTACCGCATCGTTCATCGTGGAGGGCCTCGGCGAGGCGCAGTCGTTCGGGTCGGCCTCGCACGGCGCAGGGCGAGTGATGACGCGGCGCGAGGCCAGAGCGCAGATTCGCCCCGAGCGGCTCGCTCGAAGCATGCGGCGGGTCGTCTACGATGAGGGTCGAAGCGCCTCCTTGGTCGAAGAGGCGCCCGAGGCCTATCGGGAAATCAACACCGTGCTCGAAGACGAGGTTGACCTTGTGACGCCCAGAATTCGACTCGAGCCAATCGCCGTACTCAAGGGCTAGCTAGCGAGGTGGTGGCCGGGCCGAAATCTGGCTCGGCCACCGGTTACCGAGGTCAGGCTCGGTAGCCACTCGTCCATCAAGAAGTGTGAAGAGTCGGTTGAGTGAACGAAGTCACTTCTCGCGGAGATGATCCATGACCTCGGTCCAGGCATGGAGCGAGGCTTTGAGTCGCGAGAACATCTTGGTGAGTGGTTTGTGCGGTGAGGGGTCGCGCCGACTGGTGTCGCTGAAACAGCGAGGTACGTTGAGCGCCTGCCACGCGGAGAGGTGAACGCCGCCCAGTCGAAGAGTGCCGTTGGCGCTGCAAATGGCATCGAGCTCGGGCTCGCCCTGCTGCCAGGCGAGAATCTCGAGGTCACCTTGGCGGGTTGTGCGGGTGACCTTCTTTGGCAGCATCGGCTGCAGACGCTCGAGGCGAGCCATCGTCTCCCGCATCCATTGCTTCCAGGTGGCGGTGCTCGGCATGGGCATTGGTTCGCCCCAGGGCAATGTAGCGCTGAGCTTCATGTCGACGCGAAGCCACGGCTTCTGCGTAGCCGCCCTGCTGCTGCGCCCGAGAAGGTCTCGAACAAGGTCGTCCTCGGTCGTGGAAGTGCGCGCGAAATGAAGAGCGGACCAGCGCCATGAAATCAGCGCCGTCACGTAGAAAGGCTTCACGTCCTGTCCGGCGAGCGGCTCGACCCTGACTTCATACAGTCGCTCGACGCGCTGAATGTCGAATGTCTCGCTGGGCCAGCCCTGAATACGCAGCCCCGAGTGACTCAGGGCTGCGCTCCACGCCTGGCTGAACTCATCGTATGTCATCGCGGCTCCGGGGTAGGCGGCGACGCGGAGTCGCCGTCCAGCTGGGCGACCTTCTCGCGCATCCACTCGCGGGCGCAAGGCCTACGTCGGTGCGGTGTCGCTCGTGGCGGCGATGAGGCACGGCATCACCCCGGTCCGTGCCGCACACCTCACAGTCGGTGGAGCGCCTCGAAGGTGCTGCGCGAAAAATGGCAGAGCCACATCGACCTGGCCCTCTTTTGCCCGGCGGCGTCGGTCGCTTTTCATCGACCGAACGTTTGCCGAATCCAAGCTCGTATTGCGGAACACGTGTCGTCGAGCTCGATGGGCGGCCCCCAAAACATCGGCGCGATTGCGTTGTGCGCTGACCGAATCGATTCCCATCGAGGCCCCACCCCCGCTTCAAACGCCGGGTCCTCAGACGTAGGGGGCCGCGCGAGTTGTTTCTGGGACAGCATCTCGTTCGCAAGTGCCTTCACATCGGGGAACTCAGACAGCAAAGGCAAGTCAGCAACTGCGGCAATGACACGCGCTGCGTCTTCGAAGTGGCGAACAAATGCTCCGGGTTCGGTCTTCTCGTTCGGGAATCTTCGATGCAGGGCGTCGAGCTTCTCGAGCAGCGTGACGAGTGGGTGCACGCAGCTGACGCCCGCAGGCCTGTTGTCGGTGAATGGGGCGAGCTGATTTCGCTCGGCCAAGAAGTCGTGAACGAAAGAGCTCATTGCCCGTGTAACAGCTGGTGTGACGCGCGCGTTGCCGACCTCGAGCAGGACGAATGGGCGCATGACTTCGCTCAACGCCCCGAGGTGGCGAGCCGGATAGGTCAACCGCACGTTCGCGTTTCGCCACGCCTTATCGTCGGAGTCGAGGCTCGCTTGCATCCCGTTGACGTCCAAGAGCGTGACGAGCGTGTTGAAGTACGCGCGACGTTCAGCGGTCGCCTTGGTGCCCTCACTCTTCCAGTTTGAAACGACGGTTAGCGCGGCGACCCGTCCGGGCTCGAGCTTCAGGTCGAGGTCCTCTGAGAAACGCTCGATGAGTCCAAAGCCCTTCGAGAGTGACGTGCCTCCTTTGAACCAAACGGTGAGCCCGAGTTGGTGAAGAGACCAGAGAACGTGCGTGACCCAGTAGTCCTTTTCAACCAGGCCGACTGCGAGTTGTCGATGTTCGGCAACGATGCGCAGAAGGTCGTCGAACTCGACAGGGTTGTCGTGGACGAAAGTCACGGGAGGCCTGCTGCCTTCGCTGCGGCGTCGATTAACGCCTTGTTGGCTCGGGTGGCAAAGCGCTCCGACATGTCACTCAGGAGCCGAGGATTGAAACGCTTGGCCTTGAGTGCGCGGCTGAGAGCGGCGCTCAGCGCGTCACGAGAAACACCAGCGCTCGCCGCATTCTCGAAGAGGTCGACCACAAACCATTCTGGCGTCGCCTTCGCCGGGAATGCCACTCGACGAAG
>JANLPS010000130.1:0-25505 GCA_031367385.1 Archangium sp.
GCCCACCAGCGTGCCCAGCGACAAGACCGGCACCAGCTCACCCCGCAGGTTGATCGTGCCCAGACACCCGAAGGGCGCGCGCGGCAGCCGCGTGAGCAGGCCGGGGCGAATCACTTCTCGCACGTGCGAGAGCGGGAGCGCCATCAGTTGCCCGACCGACTCGAAGAGGAGCACCGTTGCCGCTGACATGAATGAGATCGCCCTTCGCTTCGCTGATAACTGCCAATCTGGTGGTAGGGTAACTCCCACTTCACCTCATGCCTAAGACTGTCGCCAAAATATTGTTGGTGGAGGATTCGGCCACGGCGCGATCACTGGTTCGGGTTTTTCTGATGGGCATACCGAACCCGATCGTCGAAGCAGAATCAGCCGAAGACGCGATGATCGCCCTCGATGACACCTCGATCTTCGTGGTGGTGACCGACAATCAGCTGCCAGGGGTGCAGGGGCTCGACTTCGTGAAGCGGCTGCGCTCTGACCCGCGGCCCCACGTGGCGACCATCGGCATCGTGATGCTGACCGGGCAAGACGTCGAGTCGGGCGCGGCCACGGCGGGCGTCGACTTCTTCATTCGCAAGCCGGTCAAAGACGCGACGTTGCGCGACGCGGTCAAGAAGCTGATCGAGCCCCACGCCTAGCGTTTCGTGTACTGCCCATCGAACGAGACCGACCAGGTCTTGCCGCCATCGGCAGTGGTCTCCCACAGCTGCCGCACGCGGCGATCTGGCAGCACCTGGTAGGTGATTCGGTTGGTCGGGTTGCTCAAGATCATCGCACCACCGGTGAGCGCACCGTCGAGCAACAACAGCGAGCCCGAGTCGTCGACCCAGGTCTGGTGCCACTTCTTGGTCGTCGCGTCGTAGAGGTTGAAGCTCTCGCCGTGATTGCCGCCCATGCCCGACCAGTGCTCGTGCAGCACGCAGCCCTTGAGCTCGCTGGTGATGACGTTGGTGCCAACCGGCTTGCCCGCGGGGTTGGTCACGTCCCACGTGCCGAGCCAGAAGTCGAACTGCCGAAATTCGGGGCCGGTGCACGACGGTGGCTGAGGCGCTCGAACCCCGGCATCAGGGCCGGCCCAAGTGATCGACGCGATGACGGCGCTCAGGGCGGTGATGCATTTTCGCATGCGCGCGAACGCGCTGACCGGCGAAGACGTATCGGGTGACAGCCCCATCGCCCTCACGGCGTGAGCTTGCAAGGCGTCACGTCGACCAACTTCTTGGTCTCGGTGACCTTCACCACGCCGCCGAAGCGGTGCACTTCAGCGCTGAAATGGGTGGCGTCGGCCGAGGTGATGCTCGACGAGGTGCTGAAAAAAGAGGCGCCGTCGTAGTCGAGCTTGCCGAAGCTCTTGCTGTACTTGTTGTTGGCCGCGAAATACTTCTGCTGCGAGGCGAGAATGGCCCGGGCGGCCTCATGCATGCCCTCGAGGCAATGCGCTGGTGACGGAGCCGGCAACGGCGCGGCCGCCCAGGTGCCCGCCTCTTTGATGAAGAAGAGCGGCTGCGGCCCCGGGTTTCTCGCGCGGTCTGCGTGAAGCCATTCGGTGTCGTCGTCGAGGTCGGCCGCCTCGGCCGTCGGCGCGGTCATCAACGCCAGCGACTTGTCGTCTCGCTCGAGCACTGACAGCTCGAGACGCTTGCCGCCTTTGTCGTAGAACCGAATCGAGTGGGTGCCGTGGCTCGCCTTCTCGACGATGGCCGCTCTCGAGGCGAACAGGGCCGGTAAATCAGCCGCTGGGTTCTGCTGGTCGAGCGTCGAGCGCACGATGGTGTCGATGTCGGTGGGTGACGCGCCCATCGCGAGCACCGACTTCTTGATCTCTGCCTTGGTGGCCAGCATCGCGCTCAACCTCGCGCCGGGCTGCACCAGGTCGGGCAGGCGCGCATCGAGCTGCTGCACCTCTTCGAGCGGGCTCGCAACCACCAACCCCTTGGGGGCCGTCGCACCCACCACCCACACCATCGCCATCTGGAGGATCATAGGAGACGCGTTCTTGCAGATTTCGAGTCGCCCTGCCTGCGAACCAGGCGCGGTTTCTGCGAGACTCCGGGGGGCATGTTCAAGCTCGACTCTGAAGCTGCGGTGCTCAAGGCATTTCGACCCAAAGACCGGGCCTCGGTCGAGATGTCGCCCGACGTGAAGCTGCCCGCGCTGGTTCGTCACTACCTGGCGTGGGCCCACCCCGCCGGAGGCCGGGTCTTTCTGGTGTTTTCGGTGCCCAAAGGCGTACCGACCGGCATCGTCTTCGACACCAACGGCGGTTCGGGGCCCTCGGTGCCGTCGATGTGCGACTGGTGTCACCACAACGGCGCGGGCACCGAAGTCGGGTTGCTCACCGCGCAGCTCAACAGCCACAAGCGGCTCGGCGTGCATGTGTGCGTCGACCTGAGCTGCCAGCAAAAAATCGAAGACGAGGCGAATCGCACCGGCAAGAGCGCGGTCGAGGCTCTCGAAAAGCTCGTCGCCCGCATGGCTCGGTTTGCCAGCGAGGCGCTGAAGATCGACCTGTCTGGCGTCGGTCGCTAGGGTTGAAACGCGGGCCCACCGGTATGCGCTACGGTGCCCACGTGCTCACCGCCTTGAGACCCTCGCGCGTTGCTGCCCTGGTCGCGCTCAGCCTGCTCGGGTGTACGCGCAGCTCGAGCGACGCGGCCCCCGGCCTGGCGGCGCAGCCGCTCACCGATGTGTGGGTCAGCCCGGCGCGGCTGATTTCACGCTCGTACGTCGAGTCGCCCCCCCAGTGGGACGGAACACGCTGGTGGCTCCTCGCCGGCGGAGTGGTGCGGCAGGTCGACTCGAACGGCCAGCCGATTGACGACGGCGGCATCGGGGTGCGGCCGAGTGCCGCGGTCGACTGTCGCCTCGCCCTCTCGGGCAATGCGGCGGTCGTCGCCTGCTCGAATGACGAATTCGATGGTGGGTTTCGCTTGTCGACCCGAAGGGTCACCCCCGCTGGAGCGTTGGGAGTCACCACCATCGACACGGTCGAGGCGTACCCGGTGCTTCAACTCGCCGCGAGCCCGAGCGATCTGCGTCTGCTGTGGAGCACCCGGTACCCTGATGGCGGCGCCACCACCTGGGACCTGGTGCTCGACGGAAACGGCGTGCCGGTGGGCTCTCCCACGAAATGGCCTCAGCAGAGCGTGACGTACGATGTGCTCTTCGACGGCGTTCGATATCTGGCGTTGGGCTCTGCGCCGACGAACTCGAGTGCGCCCTTGCAGCTCTTCGGGCTGTCGGGGCCCTCGGGCGAGCCGCGGTTCACCCTGCCCCTCGCAGTCACCTACTCGGTGGGGTGGGGGGCCGGTTTCGGCGGAGATGCCCAGCTGTTGATGGTCTACGGCAACGAGCTCAATACGTACCAGCTGATCATCGACGGAGGCGTCACCACCAGCCAGTTGACGCTGCCGTACAACACGAGCTCCCAGGTGCTGCGCTCGGTGTTTCGCGACGGCGACCACCTGATCGCGTACTTCGAGTCACTCACGGCGGGGGTCAATGTACAAGGCGCGCGCGTCTCGAGCGACGGAGGCGTGACCGCGATCGCCGATCTGGTGTCGAGAGCGGTGACGCAGTCACAGACTGCGCAGTTGCTTCTCGGGCAGGCGGGTGTGGCGCCCGGGGTCGCGTTGCAGCCTTGGTTCATCAACGACTTCGGGAGAACGGGGTTCGTCACGCCGCTGCTCCTGACCGGTGTCTCCGCGCCGGCCCCGCTGCCGCCAAACCTGGTGGGCCCCACCGCAGCCACCTCGACGAGCCCAGCGCTCGCGCCGTTCGCGAACAGCGTCGCCCTGGCGTGGCTCGGGGAGCGCAACGAAGATCAGGCACCGTTCTATTTTGCCGAGCACGTCTTCGCTGGCGGCGGCGTGCAGTCGACGCCGATCGAGGCTGGGGCGTCGAAGTGGCCCAAGGTCGAGTACACGCGGCTCGAGGGGCCGGCCATCGCCTCGTCGGGCAGCAACGCGATGCTGATCTGGTCTGAAACGTTCGACCTCCGGGTCTTGATGCTCGAGAGTGACGGAGGGGTGCCGAACCCGGTGCCGCAAAAAATCGATACCGGCACGGTGTACCGCATGGCGGCGGTCGCCTTCGGTGCCAACGCGTACTTCGCGCTGGCCACGTCGTTCAGCGGTGTTTCGTTGTTTCGCTTCAACCTGCAGGGCGTGCTGCAAAACCCCGGCGGCACCGACATCAACTCGGGGTTCTGCGAGGGCGCCTCCATCGGGTTCGATGGCCAGTCGTTTCACGCCCTGACGGTGTTCTTCGATGCATCGATGATCTGGCAAGTGATCGATGCCACGGGCGCCGCGAGCGCTCCAGTGACGCTCGCGGCCAAAGGGTCTGGGCAGGTCGTGTCAGGCCCCGGGTATGGGTTGGCGCTGGTCTCGACGCCCGACGGCGGCACCCAGATCGTTCACTTGTATGCAGACGGTGGCATGGCCGCGAGCCCTGGCTTCTCGACCTCGGGCTTTGACCTGCTCTCGAAGCGCGCCGCGCTGACCTCGAGCGGCGGAGTCGACTTCGCAGCCGTCGCCGACCCGGCGATACCGGGCGTGACGTGGGCGCGGTTTGATCAGTCGAGCGGGCTGACCGTCACCCCGGTGACGGTGTCGCCGGCCCCCAACACCGTCGCGTTGACGGCGATGCCCTCGGGCCAGGTGGTGCTCGCGCGCGATGAGGCGCAAGGCACCCACAACCACCTGCATGTCGACTTCGTCGGCAGCGCGCCGAATGGCGCCGCCTGCGCGGGGCCTTTCGACTGCGCGAACCTGGGGTGCTCGCAGGGGCTGTGCTGCTCCGCGCCGTGCGCCACCCCCGACGCGGGAGCTCCTGACGCCGGTGGGCCTGACGCCGGTGCGCCTGACGCCGGTGCGCCTGACGCCGGTGCGCCTGACGCCGGTGCGCCTGACGCCGGTGCGCCTGACGCCGGTGCGCCTGACGCCGGTGCGCCTGACGCTGGCTCGAGCGATGCGGGCGTGCCCGATGCGGCGGTCGTTGACGCGGGGAGCATCGCCGACGCCGGGCCGGTCGAGGCCGACGCGGGGCCACTCGATTCGGGTGTGGCTGCAGGCGACGCGGGCCCGGGCCCCGCGCTCGATGCGGGGGTCACCTCGAGCGACGCGGGCGAAGGTGAGCGAAGCCTTCACGTCGGGTGCGGCTGCGAGGCGATTGGGGGCCAGGGCTTTGGCGTGTTCGCCTTGGCCGCGCTTCAGCTGATGCGTCGTCGACGGGTCGCTCGAGCATCGGTACCGCCGCGCTGAATTGTAGCGCGCAGCGGCTTCATGCCCGTTTCATGAAACGGGCTCACCGCCCTGTAAACCCGCCTGTCGTTTCTTCTGCAGCAAACCGGGCCAGTGGAGCCGCGGTGTCTTGCGCAGATGCACTGTTCGCACGACTTTTCGAGACCGCTCCTCTGACGCCGCCGTGGCACGGCACCAGCAACAGAAGGGCACCGTGCGTTCACTCACTCTATTGAGCTTCTTCATCTTGGCGTCCTCCTGCGGGGGCCCGGCGCTCGATGCCCCGGTCGATGACTCCCAAATTGCCACCACTTCGAGCCTGGGCTCGGTCAAGCGGGTGCTCTTCGACGCGGCACACCACCAGGTTGCCGGCAACGCCAACTGGGTGCTCGACAGCCATTCGCCACCCTCGCCCGCCACCCCCACCTCCGAAACCAGCTGGTCCGGAGGCATCTCAGCCTGGGGCTACCGCTTGGTCGCCAGCGGCCGATACACCGTCTCGCAGCTGGGCGCGGGCAGCCTCAGCTGGGGCGGCGGAGGCACCGGCGACCTGCAGAACGTCGACGTGTTCGTCTCCGACGAGCCGGAGCTCGCCTTCAGCGCCGCTGAGCAAGCCGCGCTGATGCGCTTCGCCCAGGCGGGTGGAGGCTTGTTCTTGGCGAGCGATCACAAAGGGGCCAAGCGATGCACCGGCTGCACCGAGGCCTGGCGGGTGATCAACGATTTTCTGGTGACCGGCGCGGCCGCCGACGCGTTCGGAGCGAGGTGCGATGGCAACACCGTCTCGGCCAGCGCGGTGGTGACCGACGCGCGCTTCTCGGCTGGCCCCTTCGGCAAGGGCAGCACGCTTGTCTACCACTCCGGCTCGACGGTCTCGGCGACCGGCTCGAGCGCCTTCGTCATTGCCGCGAGCGGTTCGCGGGGCTTGATGATCGGCTCAGAGCTCGCCGGTGGAGGCCGCCTGGTGCTCCTGGGTGACTCGAGCCCGATCGAAGACGGCACCTGCAAATGCAGCGCTTCACTGCACGACGGCTGGAGCGAGGCCGACGACGCCACCTTGATTCTCAACGCCACCGCATGGCTCGCGAAGAACTGACCGTGCGATTTGGGCTTGTGGCGATTTCTTTGTCAGGGCATTGATATGCATACTTTGCGTCTCTTGATTGGTGCACTCCTGGTCTTCACCGCCGCCTGCCCGGCTCCCACCACGCTCATTGGTGACGATGGTGGCAAGCGCCTCGACGCCAGCGTCGGCGGAGGCAGCGGCGGAGGTGGTGGGAGCGGTGGCGGCGCCGGCGGGTACGACGCGGGCAGGCAGTGTGAACCGTGCATGGTCTCGGCCGAGTGCAACCCGAGCGCGAGCTGCGTGCAGCTCCTCGGCTCGAACGTGTGCGGTACGCGGTGCACCAGCGCCGCTGGGTGCGACCTTGGCACACAGTGCCTGCCCACCACCGCACTCGACGGCACGAAGGTCAGCATCTGCGTCTCGCCCACTGGCACCTGCGGCACCGCCCCCTGCGCTGGCGGCTGCGGCCCCGACGCGAAGTGCGACATGGTCACTGGCCACTGCGCGCCCAACGACGCGGGCCTGATGCCCGACGCCGGATTGCCCCCGAGCGACGGCGGCTCCCCCGTCGGTACGGTGGGCATCAATGGCGGCTCGGTCGATCGCCTCTTCTTCGCCGTCTTGGGAGACACCCGACCCTCGCTGCCGAACAACACTTCGGGGTACCCGACCGCGATCATTACCGGCATCTTTCAAGCGATGCAGGCGATGAGCCCCCGGCCGCAGTTCGCCATCGGCACCGGCGACTACCAATTTGCGTACTCGAGCAGCGCCGAGGCGCCCAAGCAAATCGGGCTCTACATGGGTGCGCGCGCCAACTACTCGGGCGTCTTCTTTCCCGCGATGGGCAACCATGAGTGCACTGGCGCCACCAGCTCGAACTGCGCGAGCACGCAGACTGACCCGTTCAAGGCGTTCATGTCATCGATGATGCAGCCGCTCGCGCACACGCTGCCGTATTACACCTTCGACGTGAACGCCCTCGACAACACATGGTCAGCGAAGTTCATCATCGCCGCCTGCAACGCGTGGGACGGGACGCAGAAAGACTGGCTCGCCGCGCAGCTCGCTCGCCCGACCACCTTCACCTTCGTGAGCCGGCATGAGCCGCTCGGCGTCGACGCGCCCTGCACCGCGGAGATGGACGCACTGCTCGCTGGCAAGACGTACACGATGTTTCTTTCCGGGCACTCGCACACGTTCGCGCACACCAACAACGAGCTGATCGAGGGCACCGCGGGCGCTCCCCTGACCGGCAATGCAGTCTACGGCTACGCCACCATCGAGCAATTGCCCGGCGGCAGCACCTTTCGCATTACGCAGTACGACTCGGCGCAGCGCAAAGCCGTCGCGACCTACACGATCCCATGAGAACGCTGGCGACCCTGATCGCCGTTCTGGCGGCGGCTCCCGCTCCGAAGGCCACCGCCACGCAGTGCCCAGCGGCGGCGTTGGTGGCGCATCACCTCTCGGCGGGTGCGGGCATCACCTTCGATGGGCATCTGAACGAGCAGCAGTGGCTCGATGCGCCGTCGAGCGGGGCCTGGGCGATGCGCAAGACCGGAGCATTCACTTCTCCGCACACCGAGCTGCGGGCGCTTTGGCGCGACGATGCGTTGCTGCTGGGCGTCTACGGCGCCGATGAAGATCTGCGCAGCTCAGACGGAGTGCGGTTCACGGTTCGCAAGGCGAATGGTTCGTTGCTGGCATTCAGCGCTCCGGTGTTCGAGGGCAAGATGCCCAAGGGCGTCGAGCAGCGCGTCGACCCCGATGGCACCCGCGACAACCCAGCCGATGACGATGAAGAGTGGGCGATGGAGCTGGTGCTGAGCTGGAAATCGCTGGGCTACAGCGTGCCTCCGGAGCGGGTCGAGCTCAACGTCGAGCGCACCGACACGCCCAAGGGCACCACGCCGCGCACCGAGAGCTGGGTGCCTGACTGCGCCGGCACACTGCAGCTCGGGTCGATCGTGCTCGAGCGGGGGTGAGGCGCGGTGTTCATGCTCTGGCGAGAGGCCACCCGCGCCCTGCTCCGTCACAAGCTGCGCAGCGGGTTGACGATGTTGGGCATCACCATCGGCATCACCGCGGTCGTGCTGGTGGTGGCGATCGGCCAGGCAGGCAAGCAACAGGCCGAAGAGGCGCTCTCGCAGCTGGGCGATAACCTGGTGTGGGTCGAAGCGGGCTCGCGCAACGTGGCGGGCGTTCGCACCGGCACCCACGGCATGACCAACCTCACCATCGAAGACGCTCGGGCCATCGTGAGCGAGGTGCCGATGATCAAGCGCATGTCGCCGCAGGTCGACGGCAACGTGCGGGTCGCCTTCGGGAACCAGAACTGGATGACCCGGTTTCGCGGTGAGACCCCCGCATACCTGGAGATCAAGAAGTGGCAGGTCGCCGAGGGCCGCTCGTTCACCGATGAAGACGTCGAGCAGCAAAACAACGTCGTCTTGATCGGCCAGACGGTGAAGCAGCAGGTGTTCGGCGCGCAGAACGCGGTGGGGCAACTGGTGCGCATGTCGGGGCAGCTGTTCGAGGTGGTCGGTGTGCTGACGGGCAAAGGGCAGTCGACCGACGGGCGCGATCAAGACGACTGGCTGCTGCTGCCCTACACCACCGCGCACACCAAGCTGCGGGGCCGCGGCCCGATGTTTCTCGATGACATTCTCTGCTCGGCGACCTCGGCAAATGAGGTGAACACCGCCATCGACCGCATCGTGCCGCTGTTGCGCGAGCGCCACCAGCTGCTGCCGGGTGATGAAAACGACTTCAACATTCGCCGCCCCGATGAGGTGCTCAAGGCGGGCGTGCAGGCGAGTGATGCGCTCGCCCGGCTGCTGATGACGGTGGCGTCGATCGCGCTCCTGGTCGGAGGCATCGGCATCATGAACGTGATGCTCGCCTCGGTCGCCCAGCGCACGAAGGAGATCGGCGTGCGCATGGCCGTCGGCGCGACCAGCTCGGCGATTCAGCAGCAGTTTCTGGCCGAGGCGGTGGTGCTCAGCGTCGCGGGAGGCTTGAGCGGCATCGTGTTGAGCGCGATCGGCGCCTCGGTGTTCGCCAAGACCCTGGGGTGGGCGATCGTGCTGTCGCCTCAGGCGATTGTGATTGCGCTCGGGTCGTCAGCGCTCGTCGGGGTCTGCTCGGGGTTCTGGCCTGCGCTGAGGGCGTCGCGGCTCGACCCGATCGACGCGCTTCGCCGCGAGTGAAGCGAACCGTCGCGGCGCGGCTCGAGAGCACCGAGCGGGTTGTGCCGCTCCCGAGGCGATTGTGATCGCCGGGGTTCAGGCCTGCTCTGCGGTCGCGGCTCGACCCCATCGACTCGCTTCGCCGCGAGGAGCGCGAGCCGTCATCGGCGCGGCTCGAGAGCTCCCGTGCGCGTTTCTCGAAGCAATCGTGATCGCGCTTGGGTCGTCGGCCCTCGTCGGGCTTCTGGCCTGCGTGGGCGTCTCGGCTCCACCCCATCGACGCGCTTTCGCCGCGAGTAGAGCGGTCGGCAATCTGAACCTTGAGGTTCAGATTTCTGAACCTCGAGGTTCAGACCCGCAACCCGAAAACGAGAAATTCTAGCCACTTACGCGCCGCCACTGCGGCCATCCGTCACCCGCGGGAAGGCCCAGGCCCCACCGGGGAAAGAGCAGCATGCGCAGCTTCACTCTGGTGGTGCTTGGTCTGTGCGCTTGCACCGGCAGCATCAATACCTCCGTACCGCTCGAACCGGTCTGCGCCGAGGCGCCCAGGTTGGCGCGACTCTCTGGGGTGCAGTACCGCGCCGTCATCGACGCGTTGATGGCCGATGGAGGCGCGCCCGCCCGCTTGGAAGTGCCGTTCGCCCAAGCGCGTCGCACCGACCTGTTCAGCACCTGGGCGGGGCAAGCGTCACTGAGCGAGTACGAGGTCGATGACGTCTGGAGAGCCTCCGAGCTGGTCGCGAATGCTTGGCTCGCCGAGAACCCAGACACGTGCGCTGGTGCCGAACGCACCCCCGCGTGTTTGCGCCGCGTCTTCGGCCGCGCGCTGACCGTGCTCTGGTCTCGACCGCCCAGCGATGACGATCTGGTCGCGCTTGGCGAAGAGCTCAGCGACGCTGAGCACGACCTCACACCTGACCAAGCCCTCGCTGCGACCGTGCGCCGCGTGCTGATGAGCCCGCGGTTCCTCTTTCGCTCCGAGGTGGGCCTCGATGGGCCGCTCGACTCACACGAGGTCGCCGCGGCGCTCGCGTTCACGCTCACCGACCAACCGCCCGACGCCCACTTGCGCGAGGCCGCCGAGACGACCGGTTTGACCGACCCCGAGCTCATCGCGGGTCAGGCTCGCCGCCTGCTCGAGCGCCCAGCCGCGGTGCCGATGCTGCGCCGCTTCTTGCGAGAATTGCTCCAGTACGACGGCGCACCCGCGGTGCCCAAGAGCGCGGCCGACGCCCCGTTTCATCACCCCGCCGAGCTCGTTGATGACACCGATCAAGTGGTCGACTCGCTGGTGACCGACCACGCTCGCTCGGGCCTGCTGCGGGCGCTGCTCACCACCGACCTGGCCTACGTGCGGCCTTCAACTTCAACCAGCTGGGGCATCGACGCGCACAGCGACGCTGGCGTCTTCGTTCATGACCCCTCGCGCACCGGCGTGCTCACCCACCCGGCCTGGCTCGTCGCGATGAGCCAGGCCGATCACAACCACCTCGTTCGCCGGGGGCGCTTCATTCGCGAGCGGCTGCTCTGCGACCAGGTGCCGATGCTGCCAGGCGGGGTAGTCCCCCAGATTCAAGACGCGCCCGGGTTGACGCTGCGCCAACGCACCGAGCAACACTCGAAGAACCCCGCTTGCGCCGGCTGCCACACCCTGATGGACCCGTTGGCCATGGGCTTCGAGGCGTGGGACCACCTCGGCCGCCCTCAGAAGACCGACAACGGCGGCGCCGTGGTGACCAGCGGTACCCTCAGCGGAGGCGGGAGCGAGGTCGATGGCCCTTATGTCGACGCCCACGAGCTGATGACCAGGCTGGCCGATTCTCAGGTCGTGCGAGCGTGCTGGGTCAAGCAGGTGTTCAGGTACGTGCGCGGCCGAGAGGTGGCGCAGTCTGATGAATGCGAGCTCGAGCAGCTCACCGCGCTCTACGAGCGCTCAGGCGAAGACACCCTCGCCGTCATTGAAGCGATGTTCACGGCGCCTGGGTTTCTTCACCGAAAGCGGGTCTCGCAATGAGGCTGTCTCGCCGCCGTTTCTTGTCGTCGCTGAGCCTGGGCGCCTCGGCCCCCTTGCTGTTGCCGCTGGCCAACGCGCTCAGTCGTACCGCATGGGGTGAGCCGCTGACCCTCTCGAAGAAGAACGTCGTCTTCATTTCACTGAGCGCCGGGTTGCCAGATCTGCAGCTGGGCTGGCCTTCGCGCTTGCCCTTCACTGCCACCGACGGCAACCACGCCACCGAGTTCACGCAGTGGGCGTACCACGAGGCCCTCGCGCCGCTCGCTCCCTGGCGAACCAACACGGCGATCGTTCGCAACCTCTCTCTTGGCCTCGGGGCGATGCAGCACAGCGGCGGGTACGGCCTGCTCGCAGGGGGCGGGTTGGGCGACGGAGAGACGCCAGTCGGCAACGCCCCCGTCGGCCAGACCATTGACCAACTGCTGGCCGACCGATTGGGGGCCGAGACGCCGATGCGCTCACTGCTCTTCGGCATCGATCAAGATCAGAAGAAGGTGATGCACGAGTCGCTCTACGCGCGGGCCGCCGACCAACCGGTGAGCTACCCGGTGCAGGCCTCCCGCATGTATGAGGCGCTCTTTCCCACGGCTGCTGCCAGCTCGGCCAAGGCCGCCGCCGACCGCCGCGTGCTCTCGCGGGTCAACGCCGATGTCAGCGCGCTGCGGGGGCGCCTGGCCAGCAGCGAGCGGGCCCAGCTCGATGGGTACCTCGAGAGCCTCGAGGCGTTCGACAAGCGCCGGCAAGGTGCCGCCTGTCTGGGCCCGGCCGCCCCTTCAGCCGAGCGCGGCGCGGTCAAAGAGCTGCCGGTGATGCTCGACATGGCCGCGACGGCCCTGCGCTGCGGCATGACCCACGTGGTCGGCTGCTCGGTCGGCGGAGGCAACTCGCACTTTCATTTTCCCGCTCTGGTGGGGCCGCACGTTGGCACGATGTTCGAAGCACAGGGCTATGTCGGCGATCACGGCCATGACGGCATCGAGAAATACACCGCCGGGCGAACCGTGGCCTGGCAGTGGCTCAGCACCGAGGTCGCTCGTTTTTTACGCCAGCTCGAGGCGCCCGGTATTTCGGGCCGCTCCGTGCTTGACGACACCATCGTGGTGTTGTTCTCAGACTCCGGTCACGACCACCACAACCTCGAGAACAGCAATTGGCGCTTCGTGGTCATCGCCGGCAAGAACGTCGCCCTGCGCACCGGGGGGCGCATGCTCAACTACGCCTGGGACGTCGGCTGGGAGCCCCTGAACAAGGCGTCGGCGGCCGTCGCCAGCCTCTATTGCTCACTCGCCACCGCGGCCGGCGTGCCCTTGGACGCGTTCGCTGTGAATGGCGGCGCACGCACCAACGGGTTGCTCACGAGCCTGATGTAGTACGCGCGCTTATGGTGTGAGCGCGACCCGCACCACCCGGTGACCGCGCGAGTCGGGCAGCCACGCCAATGTCGGCGACGAGGTGAGCACGGTGCGGCACCCCATGGCGGTGGGGTAAGTCGCCTTGAGCGTGGCTTCACCCTTGGGTGAAATCTCGATCGCCGAGAGCACCGCGCTCTTGCCGCTGGCCACCAGCACGGTGTGGGTGCTCGGCAGGTAGTCGATGTTGTCGACCCCCTCGCCGGTCTCGAGGCTCGAGAGCACGTGGCCTGTGGCTCCGTCGAGCACCCGAAGCCCATTGGTGCAGGCGATGAACAGCTGATGTCGCTCGGAGTCGAGCGCGAGCCCCCGAGGCCCTCGCTCACCGCAATCGAGCTTCCACGAGCTCTTCGGCTTGCGCGTCTTCACGTCGATCGCGACCGTCTGATTGCCGTCTTCGAGGTTGGTGTAGAAGAGCCCGCGCTTCGCATCGAACCCGTACCCCTCGGGCGAGCCCTGAAGCTTGATCGTCGCGGCGACGGTCAGTGCCGGCCCCGCGGTCGAGATGATCGCCAGGCTGTTCACCTCAGGCAAGGTCACCCACACCTCGCGGGTGGCGGGCACCCACAGCACCCCATCGGGCGACGCCGCGAGTGTGACGCAGCCCTTCGCGGCCAGGCTCTTCGAGTCGAAGCGGCAGAGGGTCTCGTTCGCGCGGTTGCCCACGAAAACGACGCCGTCGCCGACCGAGGCCGAGCTGACGCCTGAGCGTCGCTCGCCGTGAGCCTTGGTGGGCTGATCGGCGATCGAGGTCAGCGCCCCGGTCTTCACGTCGATGACATCGACCCGACCCGAGCCTCCCGAGGGTACCCACAACCGGCCAGTGGCCGAATCGAACGCCATGTAGTCGATGCCCACCTCGCCCGTGCCGGGCAGGTCGACTGCGTCGGGGGTGGCGCTGAGCAGCGCAGCGAGGAGCCAGAGGGTCATAACGTGTTCTTTCTGATGAAGACGTGAACGGCGGAGGGGACGAGAAACAAGCTCACGAACATCGAGACCACCAGGCCCCCGATGACGGCGATCGCCAGCGGCCGTTGGAGCTCGGCGCCAGACCCGATGCCGAACGCCAAGGGTGCCAGACCAGCAATGGTGGCCACCGTCGTCATCACGATCGGCCGCACCCGAACCCGGCCCGCATCGGTCAGCGCCGCACGCGGTGAGTCGCCCTCGGCCAGGCGGGCCTCGAAGTGCTCGAGCAACAGAATGCCGTTCTTCACCACCAGGCCAACCAGCAAGACGCACCCCATCAACGACGCGGCGTTGAGCGGCGTGTTGGTGAGCCAGAGCACGTCGAGCGCTCCGGCGAGCGGCAAGGGCACCGAGACCAGAATCACCAGCACCAGCGCGCTGCGCCGAAACTGCAGCAGCAAGATGATCGCCACCGCCAGAAACCCGAGGCCCATCACCGCCCCGAGCTGCCACAGCGTCTCGCGCTGGCTTTGGTATTGCCCCCCCAGCTCGAGGTGCGCGCCTCGCGGCATCGGCAGGCCTCGGAGCCTGCTCTGAATTTCACTCGCCACCGAGCCCAGGTCGCGCCCCTCGTGGTCGGCGGTGATGATCACCACGGGCCGCAGGCTCTCACGCACCAGGATCGTCTCTGACGACACCACGCTCATCGTGGCCACCGACGACAACGGCACCAGGCCACCGGTCGGCAACGAAATGGGCAGCCGCTCGATGGCCTGAGGGTCGAAGCGGGTCTCGTCGGGGTAGCGCACGCGAATGCCGATCGGCCGGTTCGGCCTTCGCAGCAACCCGGCCACCACGCCATGCAACGCGGCGTCGAGCTCAGCCGTCAGCGAGTCGGCGCTGCGCCCTGCCCTCGCCGCCGCCGAGGGGTCGATGCGCAGCCGAAGCTCCGGAGCGAGCCCTTCGAAGCCCTCGTACACATCGACCAGGCCGGGCACGTCGTGAATGCGCTCGACGATGTCGCGTGCGACGGTGCGCAGTGACTCGACGTCGTCTCCAAAGAGCTTGAGCTCAATCGGCCGGGGGGCGCCGGAGAGATCGTTGAGCACGTCTTGCAGCACCTGCACGAACTCGACACGCGCCTCTGGCACGTCGGTGGCCACTTGCTCGCGAATGGTGTTGATCAGGGTCTCGCTGTCGTGAACGCGCGTTGATTTGGGCTTGAGCCTCACCATGATGTCGCCGCGGCTGACCTGCGTGGCCGTCATCGGGCCGAGCTCGGCGCCGGTGCGACGCGACCACGCCTCGACCTCGGTGTTTTGGCTCAAGATGTGCTCGATGCGGGCGGCCGCGGCGTCGGTGTCTGAAAGCGAGGCGCTGGCGGGCAAGAAGTAGTCGATCACGAAGGCCCCTTCGTCCATCGTGGGCAAGAACCCGGTGGGCACCTTCAGTGCACCGAAGGCGCCAAGGGTGACGAGCAGCACCGTCGCGAGGGCGGCGAGCCAGGGCCTTCGAAGCGTGCGCTCGAGCAACCCGGAGTACGCGTCGGCGAGGTGGTTGCGGCGCGCTTCGGGTCGGGCCCGGAGCCATTGGCCGGCGGCGATCGGCACCACGGTGACGGCGGCGATGAGCGAGAGGGCGACGGCGGCGCTCAGGGTCAGGGCGAGCGCCGTGAAGAACCGGCCAACGACCCCTTCGAGGCCGATCAGCGGCAAGAAGACGATGATGGTGGTGGCGGTGGTGCCGAGCAACGCGGGGCCCAGCGACCGGGTGGCCTCGCGGGCCGCCTCGAGCGGTGTGCGGCCGCGGCTCATCGCCTGCCCAATGCCTTCGACCACCACGATCGCGTCGTCGATGATGAGACCGATCGCGACAGCCAGGCCTCCCAGCGACATCAAGTTGAGGCTCTGGCCGAGAAACCGCATGATCAGAAAAGTGGCGCCCAGCGTCAGTGGTATCGAGAGCGCCGCGATGAGGCCTCCGCGCACGTCGCGCAAGAACAACGCGATGACCGCGACGCAGAGCAAGACCCCGAGGGCAATCGCGTCGCGCACCGAGTTGATCGACTCGGTGACCAGCTCCGATTGGTCGTACACCGGGGTCAGCGTGAGACCCCGCGGCAAGACCTCGGTCGCGGCGAGCTCGACGCTCCGCGCCACTTCGGGCGTGCTGGCGCCCCCAAGCCGCGAGACGCTGACCAGCACGTTTTCTCCACCCGGCCCCGAGACGCGGAGCAGCCGGTCTTCAGCCCCTTCGCGAACTTCGGCGATCGACGAGAGCAGCAACGGGCTGCCCCGCGGGCCTACGCCCACCACCAGGTTGCGAATGTCGTCGAGCGAATGCGGCTCGGCCGAGGCCGTCACGGTCACGGCGGCGTGGGCGCTCTCGAGCCGGCCCACGGCCTGCAGCGGCGTCTGCGCGGTGACTTTGTCTGCCACTGCCGAGGGGCTCAGCCGCAGCGCCGCCGTGCGCTCGGGGTCGAGAATGATTTCAATTTCTCGCACATCGCCGCCCAGCACCTCGACGCGGCCAACGCCCCGCACCCGCGAGATGGCGGGCTTGAGAATGAGCTCGGCGGTCTCTCGAAGCTGACGCGAGTCGACCGCGCCGCTCAGGTTGAAGGTGATGATTGGAAACGAGGTGGTGGTGAGCCGCTCGACGGTGAGCTCGGTGCGGGGCGGCAGCGTGTTTCGAACCTCGGCCACGCGCGATTCGACCAGCTGCAGCGCGCGCCACATGTCGGTGCCCGGCGCGAACTGGAGCGACAGCTCGACAGCGCCCCGAATGGTCTTCGAACGCACCCGCTCGACCCCCAACACGGTCGCCAGCGCGGCCTCGAGCGGCCTCGAGAGCGAGAGTTGGGTCACCTCGGGCGGTGAGTCACCCCACCGCGCCACCACCACAATGCGAGGAAACTCGACCTCAGGGTAGATGCCGCTGGGCAGCTGACGGGCGGCCCCGAAGCCGGCCAACGCCACGAAGAGCCAGGCGCTCCAGACGAGCGTTTTTCGCGAGCTGATGGCGTCGAGCCAGCTCACTTCACGGCCTCGAGCGCGTCACCCTCGTTGAGGCCGAGCAGGCCTTCGACCACCACGGGCACTCCGGCGTCGAGGCCGGTCACCAGCACCCAGTCGCCCTCGCGGCTCGAGGGCACGACCGTGATGAGATCGGCGGTTACACCGCAAGCGACCACCTCACCCTCATCGCCCAGCACGTTGCGCACGGCGCGGGCCTGCACCCAGGTCGCATCGACGGCCTGGCCGACCTCGACGTGCGCGAGGCCGTAGGTGCCGACCGGGGGTGGCCGAGAGGCATCGAGGGTCAGCTCGAGGCGAATCACACCGAGGCCCGAGGCGCGGTCGACCGAGGGAGCGACCACCACGACCTTCGCTTGAATGGTGAGGCCCGGCACCGCGGGGAACGTGATGGTAGCGGCGTCACCCGGGTTGACGCGCATCAGGTCTTGCACCGGGGCGTCGACCGCGAGCTCGAGGCGAGAGAGGTCAGCCACTTCGACCACCGGGGTGGCGGGAGTGCCATCGACGAGCTCGCCTGACCTGCGGAGAATGCGCACCACGACGCCAGACAAAGGTGAGCGGAGCAGCGTGCGGTCGAGCTGGCGGCGGGCCTGATTCGAGGCCGCGGCGGCGTCGGCTTCGGTGGCCTTGGCGGCTGCCTCGCGGCTGAGCGCGTCGTCGACTTCTTGGCGGGCGGCGATGCCTTTCTCGTAGACTTTCTGGTTGCGGGCCAGCGTGGTCTGGGCGTTTTGCCGCTCGGCTTGCGCGCGAGAGAGCGCGGCTTCGGCCTGGCTCATTGCGTCGGTGAGCGTGGCCATTTCGATGTGCGCGACGACTTGGTTTTTGGTGACCACGTCGCCTTCGCGAACGTCGACGCTGGCCAGACGGCCAGAGACTTGCGGGGCGAGCTGCGCATCGCGGTCGGGCAGAGGGGTGACGGTGCCTCGAAGGGTCACCGTCGCGGCGTGTGGCCGGGTCGCCGATTCGACGCAGCGCACCTTGCGCGGCGGGGCGTCGGGCTCGGCGGCGGGCTTGCGGCACGACGCGACGAGGAGGAGAAGGAGCAGCAGAAGCGGAATAATTCCGTTCCCCCTGAGGGACTCGAAGGGCCTGAGGGTCTGGGAGGCTACGCATCGAACTGGGTGGTTCGAGTCCCTCACCACGAACGGCGTTGGTCTCGTCACGAACGGCGTTGGTCTCGACACGAACGAACTTGGCATCGGTGCATCACTTCGCATCACTGCCCCCTTCGAGATTCACCCCGGCCGCACGCTCGAGATCCGCGACTGCGCGGGCCCAGGTGCTCCTCGCGGTCACCTCGGCGATTCGCGCATCGCTGAGCGCCCGCTGCGCATCCAACACGCGCAGCACGTCGAGCGTGCCGAGCTGAAACGCCTCGACGGTCAACGAGCGGGCCTCGAGCAGCGCAGGCACCACCGAGGTCGACAAGCTCTCGAGCTGCACCGCGGCCCCCCGGCTGCGCGCCGCAGCATCGGCGATGGCTGACCGCAAGCGTCGGGCATCGAGCTCAGCATTCATCTCGGCGATGTGTTGCAGCGACCGCGCCCGCTGTATCGACGCCCCACGTCGATTGAAGAGCGGCAGGTCAAACGCCACGCCCGCCTGAATATCGGGCCCCGGCAAGGTCGGGTCGAACGCATTGACGGTGAGCTGCGCGGCGACGATGGGCCACCGCAGCCGCTCCTCGAGCCGCACCCTCGCTTCAGCCGCCACGATGTCAGCCCGGTCGCGAATCAACACTGGGTGGTTCTCGATCAGCCGTCGCTCTTCAACCGCGGGAGCCATCAAGAACGTCGGCGACCCCGCCGCCTTGAGCTCGCTCACCACTGGCCCAAGCAGGGTCGAGAGCCGGGCCGACGCTGCGTGCTCGGTCTCCCGCGCCGCGATGGCATCAGCCTTCGCTCGGTCGCGCTCCCCTCCCGTTCGCAGCACGTCGAGGCGGGGCCCCTTGCCAGCCTCGTACTTCTCGGCCGCGATGGTCGCAAAGCGCGTCGCATCTTGCGCGGAGCGTTCGAGCAACTCAGCGCGAGCGCCGGCCTCCCACAGGTCGAGCCAGGCCATCGTCGCGGCCCAGCGAGCATCGCGGGCGGTCACCTCGGTGTCATGCCTGAAGGTCTCGAGGTCGGCCTCTGCCGCCGCCGCCGCCACTCCGACTTGCCCGAAAATCGGCAGGGGCACGCTGAGGCTGGCGCCGAGCTTGGCCGTCTGTGAAGCAGTGCTCACGCTCAGGTTCGGGTTGGCCCAGGTGCGAGCGATGCCGACGTCAGCCTGCGCCGTCTCGAGCCGTTGCTGGGCTCTCACCACGTCTGGCGCCGACGAGTTGGCCGCCGCACGCGCCTCGTGCATCGAGATGCTTTGCCCGAGCACCACGGCGATGACGACCAGGGCGCTCATGGCTTTCGAGTGACCTCGAAGCGAACCATGTCGTTTTGCTCGACGGTGACGGTTGCCCCAATGCGCTCGACCGCCGCTTCGACAATCGCCAGCCCCAAGCCGAGGTGGGCCGACGACGTGCGCGCCGGGTCGCCGCGAAAGAGCCGCTCGAACAACCGAGGCACGGCCTCGGCTGGTATTCGCGGCCCGCTGTCGATGACCGAGAAAAGGAGGCCGTTCTCAGGGCTCGACTCCACCGCGATCAGGCCATTCGGCTCGGTATACGTCACCGCATTCGAGAGCAGGTTGCTCAGAATCAGCATCACCAGCGCCTGGTCGGCCTCGATGGCCGCCTTCTCGGGCACACGGTTTTCAAATCGCAGGCCCCGCTTCGACGCTGCGTCGCTCAGCGCAGCCCAGCTCACCTCGACCAGCGGCCTCAGCTCGAACGGCTGCCAGGCCACCAGCGGAGCCATCGCCTCGACATGCACCAACTCCAGCATGCGCTCGACGATGTGGGTGGTCTGCACCACCACGGCGAGGCAATCGCGCAGGGTCTCCTGGTACGCGGCAGCCTCGCGCGGAGTGGCCAACCCCACCTCGAGCAACGCCCGCAACCCAGCCAACGGCGTACGCAATTCGTGGCTCAGATCGCCGCTCACCCGGCGCTCACGCAGAAACGACTGCTCGAGCCGCTGAAGCAGGTCATTGAGCCGCGCCACCAACGGGGTCAGCTCGAGCGGCAGCTGCTCGGTCTCGAGCCGAACGTCGAGCCGGCCGGCGTCGATGGTGTGCAGCCTGGCGATCAACGTGTCGAGCGGCGAGAGGCTGCGACGAACGGTGATCACCGCGCCCACCGAGGCCAGCGCGATGACCGCCAGCCCCGAGAGCGCGATGATCAGTCGGAGCCGGGCCAACAGCGCATCAACCTCGTGAGTCGACCGCTCGACCCGAACGATGACCTTGCGATTCGAGACCTCCTCCGCAGAGACCTCTTCATCACCCCGCGGGGTGTGCTCGATCGTCACGCTTCGGGTCGGTGCTTGGAGCGGTTGCTCGAGAACCGATCGGCCCAGCGCGCGGCCATCGTCGAGCCGAACCTCGTACGCCACCAAGCCCCCGCGCAACCGGGGGTTGTCACCTTCGTCGAACTCCCACGCATCGTTCGGCTTGGGCTCGACCATGCCGGCCAGCGCGTTCGCGTCATCGAGCAGGGTCGCGTCAAGCTCGCGCATCAGCAGCGCTGAGACGGTGAGGTCGATCGCCACGCCCATCGCCAGCACCGACAAGCCCAGCACGGTCAGCAGCGAGACCGTCAACCGAGCGCTGAGCGAGCGAGTCACTCGGCGGTACCCAAGACGTAGCCCTGGCCACGCCGCGTGTGAATCAGCTTCACGCTCGCCTCGCCGTCGATCTTCCTGCGCAGCGAGGCGATGAAGACGTCGACCACGTTCGACTCGGGCTTCTCGGTGTAGACGTGCTCGAGCAGCTCGGCCCGGGTCACGATTTGCCCACGTCGCACGGCGAGATACTCGAGCAAAGAATACTCGCGCCCCGAGAGGTCAATCGACACCCCGGCGCGCTTGACGGTGCGCCCGATGGTGTTCACCTCGAGGTCTTCGATGCGCACGATGCCCTCGACGTTTTGGTAGCGGCGTCGAATGACCGACCGAACCCGGGCGAGAAACTCCGCCATCTCGAAAGGCTTGAGCAAGTAGTCGTCGGCGCCGAGGTCGAGCCCCTTGACGCGGTCTTCCACGGCGTCACGGGCGGTGAGCAGCAAGACCCCAACCGTGATTTTTCGCGCTCGCAGCGCGGTGAGTACTTCGAACCCGCTCAATCCTGGGAGCATGATGTCGAGCACGACGGCGTCGTACTGCGTCGCGATGGCCGCCTCGAGTGCAGGCAACCCATCGGTGACCACATCAACGACGTACCCCGCCTCACGCAACGCCTGCGCGGTTGCCTTCGCCAGCGGGGCATAGTCTTCAACCAGGAGGATGCGCACAGGGAGCGGTCACTTCGAGTCTTTGGCAGCTTCTTTGGCTTCATCGGCCGCGCTCTCATGTTCAACTGAGAGCACCTTGCCGGTCATCGCGTCGACGGTCACTTCGTCAATGCCGCTCGCGCCGGGCGTCTTCATATCGAACGAGTAGATCAGAGTGCCCTTCTCTTCTTCGATCTCGGCCTTCACGATTTTGGCTTTCGGCAACTTCAGCTGAGCGGTGGCCATGGCGGCGGTCGAGGTGACCTTGGCTTTGGCGGCAAGGCCCGGCGACTCTTCTTTGACTTGCAGCTGAGGGGTCGTAGCGATCAGGGCGGCGAGCAGGGTCATCATGTGTGGCTCCTTCGAGTCGAGCGGAGGGATTAACAGCGATCGACTTATACGAGCTTCAGATTCGCGACGTCTTCACCGGGACTTCATAAACACCTCGAGCCCCTCAGGAGGAGCCGAGGCCTACCGCCCACCCCATCGAGTACCGGGCGTTGATTTCACACCGGGGCTGAAAGTGCGTCGACCCATCGGGGGCACGCCAGCGAAAGGCGTCGAGCCCAAAAGGGCCGAAGTACCCTGCCGCACCGAGCGCTCGGGCAGTCACCTGCGCTTCGTGAACGAGGGTCTCGCGCTCGGCCGCCGTCAAGTCTGAGGGGCCCGCGCGCTCACTCGACACCCAGGTGCCAGCCTCGTCGATGATCGATCGCGTTGGCTCGCCCAGCCGCAACGACCCATCGACCGTGACCTCGCCATGCAGCGCGCAATCGAGCACACGCGTAACGAACGGCTCGACCTGCAGCCCATCACCCGTCTTCAAGGCGGCGTCGATCCACGTTCGGTCTGCCGGGCTCCAGGGCCCCGAGCCGATTTTCCTGCGGCCGCGCCCTGCGTAGCCGAGCGGCCGCTTCAGCAGCCAGTTTCGCTCGCTCGAGACCCGCTCAAGCACGGGCTCATCACCCAGCGCCTCACGCAGCGCAGCCTCGGTGTGAACGAAGCGTGCCCCGGGCAAGGCCTGACCCAGATCATTCGAGAATTGCCGGTGATTCACCTTTCGCAGCACGGCCGGGTCTGGCGCCTCGGGCACCTCGAGCCCCGCGCGCCGAAGCTGCTCGAGCGCCCACGGCGTCGGGCACCACGCGAGACCGACTCGAGCGTGCTGGAGCGGCGCGCCCGGGGGCCAGAGCACCTCATCACCAGCCAGCATCAGCGCGGCGAGTTGGGGCATGAGCGACTGCACCCGCGCCCGCATCACGTTGGTTGGGGTGTGGGGCCCTCCACGGGCCAGCTCGTCTTCAGCGTCGAGGTTGAAGACCCACGCGACGCGCCCGCGGCTCACTTCTGGCCCGCGGGCCCAGCGTCCCACCCGGCGAGGGCGTCGAGAAACTCCGGGGCAAACCCGGCCTTCAAGCGTGCCTCGACATTGAGCGGAGTGCCCCGAGCCATCGCCGGGCTGATCGGCGCCGGCAAGTACTGCCGCCAGGTCTCGAACGCCACGTCACCGGTCAGCTCGCGAAACCAATGCAGCGCGAACGCCGCGTGCGGCACTTCTTCTTCGACGATCTGCGCCTGAATCTCGGCCGCGCGGGCATCACCGGCAGCCGCGAACGCCGCAGTGTAGCGCGCTCCATGATCGAGGTTGGCGCCTTCGAAGGCGATGCCCAGTCGGGCCAGAAAATGCGCCGCGGTGGGAGCCTGATCAGCGTCTGCGCGCGACGAGGCGGGCACCCGCTTCCAAAACCAGTCGTTGACGGTAAAGGTCCCAAAGGGGTGACCGAGTGTCTCGAGGTGGTCGCGATACAGCTGCAGGTGCCGAATCTCATCGCGGCACAGCGAGAGCAGCCCCCGCCGAAACGACACCGGAGTGGAAGGAAACGCCAGGATCGCCCACGCCATCAACTCAGCCGCCTGCAGCTCGTGGTGCAAGAACGTGTGAATCACTTCAGCCCGACGGGCCGTCAGCTGCACCTTGGGCGTCTTCTTCTTCTTCTCCCGCGCCACCAGCTGGGGTGGCCGCCCGGGAGCAGCGATCAGGTGCGGCTCACTCGGGTGACTCCACTGCGTCGGCGGCGGGGGCGGCGCGAGCTTCTGCGCGAGGTCGGTCGAGCAGATGAAGTCCCATGCCCATCGCTCGACGGTACCCGCTGGGAGTGGTGGTTGCGCCGACATTCGGTTCTGAACTATCGCAGACCGCGAGAAGGTGCACGACGAACGCCCTGTTCAGGCGACGTGCTTCGTCGGCAGCCCGAAGTACGTCTTCGCGAACGCCACCAGCTGCTTGTCGGTGGGGTGATCGACCGTCTCGACACCCGCCACCCTGCGCTCGGTGGCCTGATCGTGGGTGTGCAGGTACCGCAAGAAGTCGAGCTTCGCGGTCGAGGGCCCGACCACCAGAATCGCCTCGGTGCCGGCGACCGACTTGGAGATCTCAGTGAAAAACCGCTTTGCATCATCGGGGTGGGCCTTCTCGTTCTCCTGCCCCCTCGGGTGCTTGTGGTGAGTCTTCTCTGAGGCCGCCAGAAACGTGGCCTCCTCGGCCTTCTCGGGGTCGATGTGAAAGACCCGCGCTTCTCGGTGGTCGAGCCAAATCGCGAGGTGCCCCATCAGTTCGTACCGACCAGGGTGGTGAGAATCGTCGCCCAGGTGGCGGGCAGCACGACGCGCTTGGGCAGCGCACGGCCGATGCTGACCGTGGCGCCTCCCGCCTTCATCACGCCCTTGGCGAGCTGTTCGAGGTCGAGGTACTCCTCTCCATCGGCGAGGCTGGCAGCCGTCTCGGCGTTGCTGACCTTCGCGGTCTCTTCATCAGAAAGCAGCGCCATCACGCGCGCTCGTTGGGTCATGCTCGTCTTGGTCTCAGTGGTCATGACGGTTCGACGATGCACCTGCCGAGCCACACCCAAAAACGCAAAGTTTGCGTCGCCTCTGAAGCCCCACCTCGCACTGAACCTGGGAGCGGCCGCGCGGGCTCGGCCTTGCACAGAGGGAAGTCATGAAAACCGACCTTCAGCTCAAGCAAGACATCGAGCAGCAACTCCGTGGCGACCCGAGGCTCAACGCCGCGCATGTGGGCGTTACCGTTGACCAAGGCGCGGTGACCCTCTTCGGCGCCGTCGACAGTTACGCCGAGAAGTGGGCCGCCGAAGAGACCACCAAGCAGGTCGGCGGAGTTCATACCGTGGCCCACGACCTCACCGTGCGGCTGGGCTCGACGCATGCGCGCTCCGACACCGAGCTCGCCGTGGCGGTCGAGCACGCCCTGGAGTGGGACGTCTACGTACCCGCCGGAGTCAAAGCGAGCGTCGAGAATGGGGCAGTGAGGCTCAATGGCCTCGTGACCTGGAACTTCGAACGCGACGCGGCCGAGCGGGCGGTGCGCAACCTGACCGGAGTGGTGAAGGTCTCGAATTCGATTGAGCTCACCCCCCACGCCTCGGCCGACCGGGTCAAAGACAGGGTGCAAGCCGCGCTCGACCGGCAGGCCCACGACGGAGAGAGCTCGATTCTGGTCGAGGCAGCGGGCGGGCAGGTCACCCTGTCGGGTCATGCGAGCTCATGGCAGGCCATCGAAGACGCGAGGCTGGCCGCGTGGTCAGCGCCGGGAGTCACCGCAGTGATTCAGAAGCTTCGCTGCCAATAATCATTCGTCTACCAGGGCGAGAACGGGCCGCACTCCGGTGCTGTATTCTTTGAGCCGGTACTGAATCTTTCGAACGCTGATGCCGAGCAACTCGGCGGCGCGGGCAGTCGAGCCATCAACCGACTCGAGGGTGCGTAAGATCGCTTCGCGCTCGAGCTCGAACAGGTTCGTCGTCGCGGGAGCGAGCGAAGGGTCGAGCGGCCGAGGCCCCATCAGTGACGACGGCAGGTCATCGGCGGTGAGCTCGGTGGTGCTCGACAACACGACCGCCCGTTCGATGGCATTCTCGAGCTCCCGAACGTTGCCCGGCCAGCTGTGACGGAGCAGCGCGTTGAGCAGACCCGGCGCCAACCCGGAGATCGCCTTGCCGTGCGCCGCGGAGAACTTGTCGACGAAGTGGCTGACCAGCGCGGGGATGTCGCCTTTGCGCGTGCGCAGCGGAGGCAAGGTCACCGCGACGACGTTGAGGCGGTAATACAGGTCTTCTCGAAAGCGGCCGGCCTTGACCTCGGCCTCGAGGTCTCGATTGGTGGCGGCGACCACCCGCACGTCGACCTTCACCGTCTGCGTGCCTCCCACCCGCTCGAACTCGTGCGATTGCAGCACCCGCAGCAGCTTCACCTGCA
>JANLPS010000416.1:0-9860 GCA_031367385.1 Archangium sp.
TCCTCAGAGGGGGGGCGTTCCTCAGAGGGGGGCGTTCCAGAGATCCTCTCCCTCTTGCCCGCTGGCATCGTCGACCGCTTCGCTGCAAAAGGGATCAAAGACCCGAGGTCACCATGTGCCGAAACATTCGAACCCTGCATCACTTCGAGCCCCCCGCGACTGAAGAAGAGGTGCGCGCCTCAGCCCTGCAATTCGTTCGAAAGCTGACCGGCATGCGCGAGCCGTCGAAGCACAATGCGCAGCCGTTCAACAAAGCGATCGAGAAGGTCGTCAAGGCCACGCACGAGCTGTTCGACGCGCTCGAGGTGCACGGGCCGCCGCGCAGCCGCGAGCACGAGAAGGAGATGGCCAAGCTTCGCGGTCAGAAACGCGACGAAGCCATGCGCAAGAAGGTACTGAGCGAGACCCGCGTCAGATCTTGAGTCGAATCGCCGCTGGCAGCACGGTCATCTTGCACGGCAGCCGGCCCGGCTGCTCGCCGTCACAGTCAATCAGTACGTCTTCGTCACTGCTTGCGACGATCTCTTTGCAACGCATGGTGCGAGTGCCCTTCCACTTCACGTGGGCCCCGCTGTAGACGCCGGCGCTCTTGAGCACGAAGTCTGAGAGGCCGTAGCCGCTCCACAACGTGATGTCGAAGAGCCCGTCAGACACATCGGCCTCGGGCGCGACCTTCATGCCGCCGCCGAAGTACTTGCCGTTCGCGACCGAGAAGGTCGTGACCTTGGCCTGCTCGAGCGGGCCTCCGTCGAGCGAGAACTTCACCACTCGGTCGCTGTACTTGGTGAGCGCTTTGAGCGAGCCCAACATGAACGAGACCTTGCCGCCGAAGGCCTTGGTGGTGGTGTTGACCTCCTGGTCGACCACGCCCGAGACGCCGAAGCTGCAGACGTTGACGAAGTAGCGCTGGCCGGTCGAGCCGTCGTGCGCTCGGTACTCGAGCAGCCCCACGTCGAGCGGCCGGGTGTCGGGCGTCTTGAGCCGCTTCACCGCGGCCTCGAAATCGGTGTCCCAGTCGAAGGTGCGCCGAAAGTCACCGCCGGTGCCGCGGGGCAACACGCCGAGCGCGGCCTGCGAGTTGATCGCCTTGCCGTTCTCGAAGAACCCGTTGACGACCTCGTTGATGGTGCCGTCGCCGCCGGCCGCGACGATGCAGTCGTAGCCGCCTTTGAGCGCCTGGGTGGTCAGACGCGCGGCGTCCATCGGGGCGCGGGTGAACTCGACGCCGAAGTCGCTCAAGGTGCGGGCGATGGTGGCGGCCAGCTCGCCCCAGCGTTTGCCAGTCGAGCCATTGGCTGAGCTCGGGTTGACGATGAAGAACGTTTTCATGGTTTCTCCAACCAGCGTCGAAGCACTTCGATGATGTCGTACGAGGTTCGACCCGCGCGCTCGAACATGCGCTTCGAGGTCGGGCAAGCGGTGGCGATGGGCAGGGGCCCGAGCTCGTTGGCCTGGCGGCGGGCCACGTCGAGCGCCACTTCGGGCATCGTTCGCGGCAGCAACCCGCCCCCCCCCGAGCACCCCGCTTCGCTGCGGGCCGAGGGCGCTTCATGCACTTCGGAGACTGCGCGGCGCAGCAAGGAGCGCGGCTGATCGTACTGGCCCAACCCGCGGCCCAGATGACAGGCGTCGTGGTAGGCGAGCGCTTCAGGCAGCGGCCGTTTGTCGGGGGCGTGCGGCAAATTGTCGGCGAGCACTTCGACCACGGTGCGTACCGAGCTGCTCAGGGTGACTCCGACTTGGGGGTAGACGACCTTGAAGGTGTAGGCGCAGCCGGGGTCGAGCACGACCAATTCGGGGTTCGACTCGAGCGTCGTCGCCATCGCGCGCGCGTGGGTGCGAAACGCATCGAGGGCCCCCGCGGCGTACAACGGGTACCCGCAGCATCGAGACGAGGCCCGCGAGACGCCCATCGGCGCGCCAAAGGCCTTCGAGACGGAGATCACGTCTTCGACCAGCTGCTGGCGCTTCACCAGCGATGCGCACCCGGGGAAGAGCGCGAACCGCACCGGCGCGGCGGCCCGCCACGAGGCGACGAACGACGCCAGCGAGTGGCCGAAAGGGTTCTGTGAGTGCTCGAAGGTGGTGACGGTCGACGCGGCGCCCTTGGGCTGCACGCCCGCTTCGACGGCCTTGGTGCGCGCGGCGAAGAGCGCGGGCCCGACCTGGTTCTCGTGCTTGCAGAAGCTGGTGCAGCGGCCGCACCCGGTGCAGGCGTGCACTGCCTTCGAGGCCCCTTCGTCCATCGGGCGCTGGCCGGTGTTGACCTGATTCGCGGCGTTCATCTTGCCCCACGCCGAGAGCGACTCGCTCGCGGTGGCCTCGGAGACCGGGCATGAGAAGCGGCAGATCTTCGGGCAGTAGGTGCAATAGGTGTAGGCCTGCGAGTGCTGCTTCATCGCGTCGCTCATGGCGCGCCTCCCAAGAGCTGCGTGGGGTCGAGGCGCTCGATCAGAGTGGGCGTCACCGGCATCGACCATCGGCCTGGCGTCTCGAGAGAGAGCCCTTCGACTTCGCCGATGGAGACTAGACTGGTGAGGCTGACCCGGTGCAACTCCAGAGCGTGATTCTGGCGCAGGGCGGCTTCGACCTGGGGCCAGGTGGTCTCGCGGGTGGGCCCCTCGGCGACGAAGGGGGTCGAGCGGGCGGGGTCATGGTTCGGCATCGCGCGGTGCAAGACATCGCGGTCGCGTTCGACGTGGGTGCGGCTGCCGCTCCACTCGATGCGGGCGGCAATGTGCCCGGCGCGTGAGGAGAGCTGAATTCGGCTCAGCAACGCGCCGTGAACGATGGCGGTGGTGAGGGCTTCGACGGCTTCACGCGGGGTGGTGAAGGTGGCCATCAGCGCGGCGTGGGCTTCGGCTGCGGCACAGGCGCGGAGCTGCGCTCGAGTCACCAGGCCGAGGCGACCGGAGGCTCCCAAGAAGAGGGCTCTCATGTCGGGCCCGGCGGCGCTGCGGGGGCCGGGGCTGCTGGTGAAGCGACGGCCATCGGCGAACACACCGTCGAGGCGTGCGCAGAGGGGCTCGAGGCGGCCACCGGCGATGGCTCGCAGGCCGGCATAGGGGCCTTCGAGGTAACTGGCGACCGTGCATGACCAGGCGGCGGGCGGGAGCGGGCCGAGTGAGAGCGCTTGGCTGGTCAGCGCGGCTTCGATGGAGGTGAGCGTGGCGCCGGCTTGCACGTCGATGAGCATGCTCTGGGTATCGATGTCTTCGATGGCGGTGAGCGCGCTTCGGTCGAGCTGAGCGTCGCGGCCCAGGCGGCCGTTGCTGTCACGCAAGGTGTGCAGCAGGTCGATGAGCTCGCGCTCGGTGGCGGGGCGGAGGGGGGTCATTGAGCCGCGGGTCCTTCGACTGCGCTCAGGACGAACGGGGAATCGGCACGTGCGCACCATAAAAACGTCATAGGCCCAGCTTCCCCGGGTTCATGATGTTGTCTGGGTCGAAGTGCTCTTTGAGCTGCACCAGCACCGACCTCGCTTCGCCCAGCGAATCTTGCAGCGCCTGCGCTTTGAGCAACCCGATGCCGTGGTGATGGCTCACGTTCGCCCCAGCGCTGGTCGCCGCTCCGAGAATCGCCCGCCACAACGCGTGGTATCGCACCTCGAGCGCGGCCTCGTCGTGCCCCGACCCGATGAACGAGAAATACAGCGAGCACCCATCGGCGTACGCGTGTGAAAAGTGACAGAGCGTGAAGGCGTACGGGCTCGCCGCGGCGTGCACTCGCTCGTAGACCTGCAGCACGTTGTCCCACGAGGCGGCGACCTCCATCGTGTCGGCGAAGGTGCCCGATTCGATCAACCGCGACATGCGAAAGCTCACGTCGTACCGCTTCTGCAGCCACGCCCTGCCCGGCCCCTCACCGAGATCGTCGCCCCCTAAGCGGCGGCAGATCGCCGACGCCGCGCGATCTTCTGCCTCGGCGCGGGCCGCATCACCTTCGAAGAGCAACACCAACCGGCTGGTGCTGAACAGCCGTTGAACCTGGTTGAGCACCGCGGGCCGGCTCAAGGCGCGCTTGCTGACCTGCCGCAGCAGCGCCGGGAGCACCCGCTGAGCGAAGGCCGAGCGCTTCGAGGGCGGCACCACCTCGTGCGACGAGAGGTCTTTGTGATTGCCGACCATCGCGGTGTCGAAGGGGTCGTACAACCGCGTCACCACCGGCCTCAGGCCCTCGCGAAAAATCAGCCGCATCGCCTCGAGGCCCTGCTTCACCGAGCCGAGATCAAAGCCGTGAAACGCCCGCCCCTGAGGGAGCGGAAACACCCGCAGCCGCGCCGAAGTGAAGGTGCACAGCGTGCCCTCGCAGCCCACCAGCAACGGTACCAGGTCAGGCCCGCTGAACGGGCGCTCGGGGGTCTCGATCACTTCTCCAGTGCCCAAGACCGCGCGCACCGAGAGCACCATGTCTTCGATCTTGCCGTACTTGCTCGAGAATTGACCGGCGCTGCGGGCCGCCAGCCAGCCCCCGACCGTCGACATGAAGATCGACGAGGGAAAATGGCCCAGCGTGAAGCCCTGCGCGTTGAGGTTTCGCTCGAGGGTCTCGCCCAGCACGCCTGCGCCGACCTCGACGCTGCGCCGCTCGGCGTCGACCGTGCCGATGGCGTCGAGCCGCTTCACGTCGAGGGTGATGCCCCCCTGCGTGGCCCAGGTGCCGCCGCACACGCCAGACCCCGCCCCGAAGGGGATGACGGCGATCTTTCGCGCTCGCGCGACCCGAATGATCTGCGCGACCTCGGCCTCAGACGCCGGCCACACCACCGCGTCGGGGGGGAGTGGAATGCGACCCTGCCGCACCCACACCATCGCCAACGGCCACATGTCACGGGCGTAGCTGAGGCGGTCGAGTGAATCGGCCGAGAAGCGGCTCGAGCCCCCTTCAGTGAACGCGGCGGCGGCGGCGAGCACCTCGGCTCGCGGGGGCGGCAAGTCACTGACGGAGGTAGACCCGAGCGTCACGGCGGCTGTGCTTGTACCTCGTTTCATTCGAGAACCCATCGGTTCGAATTTGCGGGTCGAATCGGTTGCAGTTGCTGCACAATGCGCCGGTGTCGATCGAACAACGCCAATTCGCACGCATCGAGACGAACGTGGTGTGCAGCGTGGCGACCGGCTCGACCAGCTTCGAGGCCGAGGTGCTGAACCTGTCGCTGAGCGGCGCGGGCTTGCTGGGGCCTCCGGGGGCGGCCGAAAAGGGCGAGTCGGTCACCCTGATGCTCGAACACCAGGAGGGCCTGATGTCGTTCGCCCTCTCGGCCAACGTGGTGCGCATGAGCCCCCAGGGCGAGAAGATGCTCTACGGCGTGCACTTCGAAGCGCTGCCGCCCGATGTGCGCGGTGAGCTGGTGATGCTGCTGCGAATGATCTCCGCCGGCCGCGGGGCCAAGCGCCGCGAAGCACCTCGCGTGGCCTCGCGCCTGGTGATCACCTGCGGCACCCAAGACTCGTTTCGCGCCGTGCTCAACGACCTGTCGCGCGGGGGGTTCTCGGTGAGATCGAAGCGCGAGCTCAAGTTGGGAGACCTGCTCCACGCCAAGTTCGGCGTCGAAGGCCTGCCCGGGCTCCTCGACCTGCAGGGCCCGGTGGTGAACGTGACCGCGTTGCCCGATGGTTTCTTTCGGGTGGGCGTGAAGTTCGACCCGCTGCCCGAGGCCAGCTTGAACCGGGTGATGAGCCTGCTCGAGGTGCTGCTGGGGCTCGCGCCTCGGCAAGGCATGATCGTCGAAGACGACGAGTAGCTACAGCGAGGCCTGCTTCGCGTCGTCGAGCATCAAGAGGTTGGCCAGCGCCAGCAGGTGGTTCTCTTCGTCTTCGGGCAAAGGGCCCGCCTGGTAGGCCTCGACCAGGGCTTCAAGCTGGGCCGGCGAGCTTGGAGCGGCAAGCAGCCCATCGATCTCGGGCCGGCAGAGCACGAAGCGGTAGTAGTCGACCAGCGGGGGGAGCCACATGTCTTTGTCGACGCCCAGCGCGTAAAAGGCCTCGGGCGCGCGATAGCTGAAGGTCGACTTGAAGTTGAAAATCTTGGTGGTGCGCCCGGCCTTCTTGAGGTGGGGGAAAAAGTCGAGCCTGGCGCCAGGGTGCCGCGAGTTGTAACGAACGAAGAGCAGGTCGACCTTGTCGTCGTTGACGGCGTCGATGCCCGCGGGGCGATCGTGAACCGAGGTGCCCACCAAGCGGGCCTTGGTCAGGCCGCGGTCGATGTTTTTCTTGAGTTGGGTGACACGCCCGTCGAGATCGGCGGCGTAGCTGCCACCGGCCACCAGGACGTCGAGCTTTTGAAAAGGTGTGATGACTGCGAGCGTCTCTTGAAATGGAGCGCTCGAGAATTCACGCTGCGCGACGTAGGTGCAGCAGGCGATCACGGCTTCGTCGAGCGCCTGGGGCCTGGCTTTCGCCAGGCGCCTCAAACCTTCTCGAAGACCCTCGTAGAGGGGCCAGTGCATGTCTGCGGTGAGAAAGAAGAAGTTGATGCCTGCGTCCCACGCGGCGATGACCGTGTCGGGGTCGCCGACCAAGCCAAGGCACAGCGGGCTGACCTGCACGGTTTGCCGGGCAGAGCCCAGTGGAACGCTGCGACGCAGTGGGGTCATGATCTCCAGATGACCATGACCCTCGCCGCCGTTGAAAGAAAATGACTCAGATGAGGCTAGAGACGACTTTCCCGCCGTTCTGCTCCCAATCGGCACTGCCGCCTCCCTGCACCCCACTCGTCTCAGAGTTCGTCAGGTTCTTCAGCACTTCGAGGTTCATCTTCAAAAGCTTCTTGGTCGGCTTCATGTGAGCTTCTCCAGAGTGAAAGGCATTCAACCCTTTTGCACCCGGCGTGCTCACCGCATTGGCCCGCAATCACGTTGACCGACTCGTGACAGTGGAGACCTCAAGTTCACAACCTGTGAGTGCAGCCCGTCTGAGAGTGATTAGAGGGGCCAGACCAGCAGACCCTCGGGGGTCAGTGTCATGAAACGGGCGCTCTTTCGCAGGGTGGTGAGCGCGAAGAGCTTTTGTCCCACCTTTCGGGAGTCGATCAGCTGAAACGGCTGAACGGACCAGACCTGCACCTGGCCGGCGCTGTCGGCGACGACCATCAGCTTCGAGTCGGCCGAGAAGCCCATGTAGGCGACGGTGAGCCCGATGCCTGAAGCGACTTCTTCGAGCGTGTCGGGGTTGAGCAGGCGCACGCGTTGATCGAACGTCGCGACGCCGAGCACCTTGCCATCGGGTGACTGCTGCACCGCGAGCACCAGCGCCTTCGAGAATTTCTTGCGGCGCAGGGGGCCCTTCTGAGGCCAGAGAAAGACCTCGCCTTCGTTGTTGCCGACCCACACGTCGCTCCCGCTGCCGGTGGTCGCGAAGCTCGACGCCGCAGTTCTGACCGGCTCGGGGAAGACGCGCTCGACCCCGGTGCGCGTGTCGTACAACAGCGGCATCACGTAGCTGCCGATGGCGAGCACGGCGGTGGCGTTCTCGTTGTACTGCACCGAGGCCTCGCCGTCGGGGTGGCCTTTGAAGATCTGCAGCACCTTGTTGTCGCGGTCGGTGACCTCGAGCGTGCCACCGCGATCGCTGACGATGCGGTCGGCGTTGGGGGTCACCGCGAACGCGCGGTCTTCGAGCAGGGTCGCCTTGAGCTCGGTCGCGGAGGCACCCTCGGTCATCGGGCGCACGAAGAACGGGCCCGAGAAGCGCCCGTACACCAGCTGCGCTTCGGGGCCGTCGAGCGCGACCCCGGCGGTGTCGCTGGGCACCGAGATGGCCTGGTCGTAGTCAACCGCCGAGAGCTGGTAGAGCCGCAACGTGCCTTCGAAGGTGCCGATCAGCAGGCGGTCTCCGGGCACATCGACGCCGAGTGACGAGAGACCTCCCACCAGGGGGGGCCAGGCCTTGCGCAGCTGCCCGGCGGGTGACCAGACCTTGACCACGCCGTCGAAGCCCCCGGTGACGATGACGTCGGCGCCCGAGGGCACGAGCAAGTCACGCACCCGCTCATGGGCCGCAATGGTCGTCTTCGCCACGCTGGTGCCGATGTCCCAGATGCGGAGCGTGCCGTCGGTGGCCGCGCTGTAGAGGGTGGCGCCGTCGGGCGAGACCACCAGCGAGGTGACGGTACCTCGGTGGCCCGTGAACTGGCTCTTCTTCTTGCCGGTCTCCGCGTCCCACTGGGTGATCAGCGCGTCATCGGCCCCGGTGAACAGCGATTTGCCATCGGGTGACCAGGCGGCCGAATACACCGGGCCGTGAAGGCCCTCGAGCCACACTGAAGGGGCTCCGGTGAGCGATTCAATCGGGTGGCGCTTCGTCGGAGGCGGAGGCCCGGCAGGCTCGGCCATGATGACCACGAACCGCGTGCCGTCGGGGCTGATGAAGGCGCCGCGAATGGTCGAGGTTTCGTACTGCCCCATCGAGCGCGCGTTGAGCACATGGCCCTCGATGCCAACCACGTGGCTCTGGGAGTTGATGCCACCGACCACCAGCGTCTTGCCGTCGTTGCTGAGCTGGCACGCCATCAGCGCCGTTGGGTCGAGCTTGAGCGAGTCGAACCGGGAGAGGGTCGCGGCGTCCCACAGCGAGACGGCGCCATCGGCTCCGCAGAGAATCACCGCCGCGTTGTCGGGGGTGAAGCGCAGCCCGCGCACCGAGCCCTTGAGCGCCTTGAAGGTGCCGTGTGATGCCAGGGTCTTCGCATCGAGCAGGGTGACGGTGCCGTCAGAGAGCCCGACGGCCAAGCGCAGCCGGTCGGGCGAGAGGGTCACCGCGGTGATGTTGAGGCCCATGTCGACCAGCCCGCTCACCCCAGCGACCGCGCGCCGCGACTTCTCGAGCATGTAGCGCAGGCCCGCATTGTCGAGGCCCGCATCGGCTGCGGTGGTCAACAGCGCGAACGCTTCGGCCGGGTGACCAGTCAAGAAGGCCTGCCGGCCCTGCTCGGCGGTCATCAAGGTCAAGCGGTGCGACGACTCCTTGGCGTTCTCGGTCGCGCGCTGGGCGTTCTCTTCGGCCCGGCCATTGGCGCGAATCAACACGATCATGCCGATGCTCAGCACCGCGAACGCGGCGATCAACAACCCTCGGCGAATGCGCCGCCCGCGCTCGAACTCGGCGACCGAGGCCTGCGCGAAGGCCTGCTCGATGGCGGTCAAGGCGCCAGGGTACTTGGGTCTCCACAACCGGTACTCGGTGAGGGTCTCGTCGCGCCAGAGCATGCCGCGCGGCCGGCTCTGATCGTTCCACTGACGGGAGGCCGAGCGCAGCGCGTCGCGCACCCGGGCAAGCTCAGCGTTCTCTCGCTGCCACTGCACCAGCCGCGGCCAGCTCGAGAGCAGCGCTTCGTGAATGATCTCGACCCGATCATCGCCCCCGCCCGCTTCGGAGGTCACCAGCAAGCGCGCGTCGATCAGCTTCTCGAGCACCCGAGCGCCGGCCTGCGACGACCCCAGGAGTTCATTGGCCTCAGACCGGGTGAGCACCGCGCGGGTGCCTGAGCTCGAGACCAAATGGCGAAAGGCCTCGCGCGTGACCAGGCGCTGCTCATCAGACATCGAGGCCAGGGTCTCTTCGGCGTGGCCAGCGAGCGCGCCACCGACGCCGCCCATCGCCTGGTAGGCCTGGCGGGTGAGCCGCCGAAAGTGGGTGTCTCGCGTGGCCCAGAGCTTGGTCGCCGAGAATGAGAGCAAGGCCAGCGCGCCCGGCTGCTGAGCGACCTCCTTGACCATTTGCCGGGGTAATTCGCTGTCTTCGAAGGCGTAGCCGACCCGCTTGAGCGGCTGCGTGAGAATGCGCAGCAGCTCGTTCTCGCCCGGAGTGCCCAGCAGGTGCAGCCCGGTCGAGAGGTGATCTTTGAGCGCGTCGAGGCCCTGT
>JANLPS010000140.1:0-5583 GCA_031367385.1 Archangium sp.
CTTGACCAGCTGCAGGTGGCGGCAGCGCGGGCACTGGGCCCGAACGCCCTTGGGCGTGACGAACTTGTCGTCGATCGCATAGGCCGCTGAACACTTCTGGCAGACGATACGCATGTCAGTGCTTGAAGTGCCTTGTACCCGTGAAAATCATGGCGATGCCCTGCTCGTCGGCCGCGGCGATGACCTCGGCGTCACGCATCGAGCCGCCGGGTTGCACGACGCTCTTGGCGCCAGCCGCCGCGAGCGCGTCGAGCCCATCACGAAAAGGAAAGAAGGCGTCTGATGCCACGGCACTCCCTCGCAAGCGGTCTCCCCCTCGGCTGGCGGCGATCTTGACCGAATCGACGCGGCTTGTCTGCCCTCCTCCGACGGCCAACAGCCCGGTCGGCTCAGCGAAGACGATCGCATTGCTCTTGACGTGCTTGCAGACGCGCCAGGCAAACCGCAGCGCCGCCAGCTCGGTGTCAGTCGGAGTGCGCTTGGTGACCACCCGCCACTCGGTGCTGGGCTCGACGGCGTCTCGGTCCATCAGCAGGGCGCCTCCCGAGATGCTTCGCAGATCGAGCTGCGGGCGGGGCTTCGCGAGCGCGCCAGTGGGCGTGCAGAGCAAGCGCAGGTTCTTCTTGCTCGAGAGGGTGGCCAGCGCGTCGGCCGAATAGCCGGGGGCGATGACGCACTCGAGAAAAGTCTCGGCGAGGGCCTTCGCGGTGTGCGCGTCGACCTCACGGTTGAGCGCGACGATGCCGCCGAACGCCGAGGTCTCGTCGCAGGCGCGAGCGCGGCGATACGCGCTCTCGAGCGAGGGGTCGATGGCCACGCCGCAGGGGGTGTTGTGCTTGATCACGACCGCGGCTGGTTGTTCGTTGAACTCGAGCAACACGGCGAGGGCGGCGTCGAGGTCGAGCAGGTTGTTGTACGAGAGCTCTTTGCCCTGCAACACCGACGAGAAAGCCACGGTGGCCTCGGCGGGGGCGCGATACTCGCTGTAGAAAGCGCCGCGTTGGTGCGGGTTTTCGCCATAGCGAAGCGCTTGCACCTTGCGAAACGACACCGTCAGCTCATCGGGGAAAGCGACGTTCTCTTGCTCGCCCAGCCAGGTGGCGATGGCCGAGTCGTAGGCGGCGGTGTGCGCGAAGGCCTTGCGCATCAACGTTCGTCGCGTGGCGTCGCTGACCGCCTTGGTCTCAGTGAGCTCAGCCAACACCGAGTCGTAGTCGCCCGGGTCGACGACCACGGTGACGCTGGCCGAGTTTTTGGCTGCCGCGCGAACCATGGCCGGGCCTCCGATGTCGATTTGCTCGATGACCTCGTCGCGTTGGCCGCCCTTGGCGACGGTCTCGCGAAACGGGTACAGGTTGACGGCGACGAGCGAGATGGCGTCGATGCCGTGCGTCTTCATCTCGGCGCGATCTGACTCGAGCGCGGTGCGGCCGAGAATGCCGCCGTGAATCTTGGGGTGCAGGGTCTTGACGCGCCCGCCGAGAATCTCGGGGCTGCCGGTGTGCTCACTGACCTTCTTGGCAGACACGCCGCCGGCCTTGAGTGCTTCGAGGGTGCCTCCGGTCGAGAGCAGAGAAAACCCCAAGCGAACCAGCCCCTGGGCGAAGGGTACCAGACCGCGCTTATCTGAAACGCTGAGGAGTGCGAGCACTGCTTGGCTCTACCAATCGCTCTGAGAGGGGTCAAAGGATTGGAGGAGCCACGTCGGGCTTGCCTTTTCGGCGAATCGGCTTTCAGCGAATCGGCTGCGGCGGTCGGCGGGGCTCGCGCTCGGTCTCGGTGCGAACCTTTTCGAGGCCACGGGTCTCGACCTGGCGAATGCGCTCGCGGGTGAGGTTCATGATCTCGCCGACCTCTTCGAGCGTGATGCCGCCCTTTTCAGCGACGTCGAGCGCGCAGGTGTACTCGAGCTCGAAGATCTCTTTCTCGGGGAAGTTGAGCTTGATCGACCCGGTCTCGGGGTTGACGTCGAGATACAGGTTGTACTTGCAGCTGACGAACACGCAGGGCCGTGGGCTGCTCACACAGTCGGAGCGGTTCTTCGGGCGATTGGCGGTGAGCTCAGAGAGCAGCTCGGCTTCTTCGGGGTCGATGAGATTGAGCGAACGTCGCTTGCGCAGCTCTCGCGCCATCTCTTTGCGTGACATGGTTTTCGAGCGCTTGCGCTCGTCACCGACAACTTCTGCGAGTGGGTCTGACTTCAGAACTGGGAGTTCTTCTTGTTTCACTTCAGCGTTCATGGTGCCCCTCCACTGAATATCGAACTGCATGCGACAACGGGTGCCCCCCGCCCTGCTACCAAAAATCTGAGACAGTTTCTTCACTGCGTTTCGCGGTCACTGCGCTACCCAACCGAGAAACGTCACGAACCAGATCGCGCGCTCTCGAACGGAGAACGTGCAACTGGGTGTTGAGCTCGCGCTTGTGACGATCACCCAGCGCGCGCTCGGCCAATTGAGACTCGAAGCCATCGAGCACCTGACCGAGCTCGCGGTCGATGGAGTCGATGTGATTCTTGAAGAACATGAACGAGTGCTTGATGTCGTCGAGGGTGTGGCCCTCGGCCATCATCTTCTTGATCGCGTTGATTCGGCGAACTGACTCGACCGGGTAGAGGCCCTGGCTGCCGCGGTGCTTGCCTTTGCGGCCGACGCGACGGCTGCGCGGCAACAGGCCTGCCTGCACGTATTTGCGAAAGGTCGCTTCAGAGAGCCGCACGCCGCGGGGCCGAAAAATATCGACGATCACCCGCGCGGGAATGCCCACCGCGTAGTCGCGCTCGATTCGTTCGATCTCGTCGGGTCGAAGAATGTCCACGAAGGTCCGGGTCAGCGTGAAGAGGTTCACCTTTGAATGGTCTCTATTCAGCGGCGGCGCATGAATATCTGATACTGAAGAGAGATGTCAACACGAAAAAGCGACATTTCGATCCCTGTCCTGCTTTGAGCGAGGTCGATCGATTTCAAGACGACTGAATTCGAATCAGCTGCAAAACGATGGCTGTCTCAAGAGAAGACAGCGCAGATCGCGCGGCGATCGCGGCGAACCCGAAACCACATGCAATTGCAACGGGTTCAAGCTCTCGACAGATCAAGACCGCGCTCGCGGCCCTGCTCGACATCGATACTCAATATAATTCGGGAGACCGACTTACTGGCGTATCCATGTCACAGCTGATTGCGGAGGCTGGTGGGTCAGCAGCCGTTCGATGAGCGCCGCGGGCTCTTTTTCAACCACGAGCGCCGTCGACAGCGCGCTGGGCACGAAGCCCTCGTCGAGCCCGCGCTGCACCCAGGTCAGCAGAGCGTCGTAGTAGCCCTCGGTGTTGAGCAGCCCAATCGGCTTCGCGTGCAGCCCGACCTGCGCCCAGGTGAGCGCCTCGAACAATTCGTCCATCGTGCCGAAGCCACCGGGCATCGCGAGGTAGCCATCAGACAAATCGCTCATCATCGCTTTGCGCTCGTGCATCGACTCGACCACGTGCGACTCGGTCAGCCGCGGGTGAGCGAACTCCTGCCGCGCCAGGCCTCGAGGGATGACGCCGACCGCGCTCTGGCCTCCAGCGAGCACGGCATCGGCGATCGCGCCCATCAGGCCATTCGCGGCCCCGCCGTAGACGAGGCCGATGCCCCGCGCGGCCATCGCCGAACCGAGCCCGGTCGCGGCCTGCGCGTACACCGGTCGTGCACCGAGCTTCGAGCCGCAAAACACCGCCAGACGTTTGATCACGAAGTGCCCTTTTCTAATTGCCTGCGAAGAACGTGAGCACCGCGGTGACGAAGAGCAGCACCGGGCCCGCGTACCGAAACACGGCTGGCCCGCGCGACAAGGCGAAGCCGCACGGCAGGCCGAACAGCACTCCACCCAAGTGACCCGCCCAGCTGACCCCAGGGAGCAGGCTGATCAGCGCAGTCTGACCCAGCCACATCAGCAGCTGCGAGCGACCCGACTTGGTGGCAAGCGGCAGCATCGCGCCGAGCCAGCTCAAGATCATGCCCGACGCGCCGACGGTGGGAATGAGGGGGTTGAGCCAGAGCACGAAGCAGGCGCTGCCGATGCCGCCAATCGCGCTGAGCAACAAGAACCGCGCGCTGCCGATGTTCGCCTCGAGCACACGCCCGAGCGTCCACACCGCTGACATGTTGAAGAGCAGGTGAATGATGCCGCCGTGGGTCACCAAGAAGGTGGCGATTCTCCACCACTCCCCTGCTTTCACCAGGGGCCCGTAGAGCACTCCGAAGTCGTGCGTCTCGGGCAAGAGCTGACCCAGCCCGTACATCACGACCGACAGGCCGATGATCGCCCAGCACACCGGGGTGAATGGCATCGGCTGAGGCGGTGCCTCCTGCGGTGGTGGTCGCGAAGGGCCCGCGTCGGGCAGCACTTCTCGAGGGCCCAGCGCCACTTCAGAGCTCCCGTTGAATCACGGTGTCGTGCAGCCAGTTGTGATCATCGAGCGCGGGGTAATCGAGGGTGTAGTGCAACCCGCGGCTCTCTTTTCGTCGGCTCGCGCACTCGACGATTAGGTGCGCGACGTCGGCGATGTTGCGCAGCTCGATCACGTCGCGGGTGACCTTGAAGGCCCAGTAGTACTCGCGAATTTCTTCACGCAGCAAATCGAGCCGGCGGTGCGCGCGAGCCAAGCGCTTCGTGGTGCGAACGATGCCGACGTAGTTCCACATCAACCGGCGCAGCTCCTCCCAGTTGTGCGAGACGACGACCATCTCGTCTGACTGCCCAGCGGCGCCGCTGTCCCACTCCTTGACCTTGCCGGGAGCGGGCACGCCGGCCTTGATCTCTTCGACGACCACCTTCGCCGCCCGGTGACCGAAGACCAGGCCCTCGAGCAACGAGTTCGATGCCAGCCGGTTCGCGCCGTGCAGGCCCGTGCACGAGACCTCACCGATCGCGTACAGCCCAGGCACCGAGCTGCGCCCGAACGTGTCAGTGACCACGCCTCCGCACATGTAGTGGGCCGCGGGCACCACGGGTATGGGCTGCACCGCGATGTCGATGCCGAACTCGCGGCACGTCGCGTAAATCATGGGGAAATGCTCGACCAGAAACGCCTTGCCCAGGTGGGTCATGTCGAGGTGCACGCACTCGTCACCGGTGCGCTTCATCTCGGCGTCGATGGCGCGGGCCACCACATCACGCGGAGCCAGCTCAGCCATCGGGTGATACCGGGTCATGAACCGCTCACCGGTCGAGCGAAGGCGCAGCTTGCCGCCCTCGCCTCGCAGGGCCTCTGAGATCAGAAAGTTCTTCGCATCGGGGTGGTACAGGCACGTGGGGTGAAACTGGTAGAACTCCATGTTGGCGATCTTGGCGCCGGCCCGGTACGCCATCGCCACCCCGTCACCGGTCGCAACGTCGGGGTTGGTCGTGTAGAGGTAGACCTTGCCCGCCCCGCCGGTGGCCAACACCGTCACCTTGCCCAGCATGGTGGCGATCGACCCGTCTTCGAGCAGCGCGTAGGCCCCAACCACCCTCCCCTCTTCGCGAATCAGGTCGATGCCCGCGGTATCGGGGAAGAAGGTGATGTTTTTCTGCTCGTCGCAGGCTGCGAGCAGCGCCCGCTCG
>JANLPS010000155.1:0-1771 GCA_031367385.1 Archangium sp.
TTGATCGCTTCTTTGAGCTGCAGAATTTCACCGCGAACGTCGACGGTGATCTTCTTCGAGAGGTCGCCCGAGGCCACCGAGATGGTCACTTCGGCGATGTTTCGAACCTGGCCGGTGAGGTTGTTGGCCATCGAGTTCACCGAGTCGGTGAGATCTTTCCACACACCCACCACGTCGGGCACTTCAGCCTGACCGCCGAGCTTGCCGTCGGTGCCGACCTCGCGGGCGACGCGGGTCACTTCAGAGGTGAACACGCCCAGCTGCTTGATCATCGAGTTCACGATGGTGGCGGAGCGCAGAAATTCGCCCTGCAGCAAGCGGCCGTCGACGTCGAGGCGCATGGTCTGCGAGAGGTCGCCCTGGGCCACGGCGGCGAGGGTTCTGGTCACGTCGGTGGTGGGCCAGAGCAAGTCGTCGATCAGCGTGTTGAGCGAAGACTCCATGTCGGCCCACGAGCCGCCTTGCCGGGGCAAGCGAATGCGCTGCTTGGTCTTGCCTTCTTTACCGACGACCTGCCCGACGCGTTCGAGCTGCTCAGCGACGGTCTGGTTGGCCGCGAGCACCTCGTTGACCGCGTCGGCGAGCTTGCCGACCAGCCCGTTCCAATGGCCGGGCATGCGCACTGAGAAGTCACCGTCGCGCATCGCGGCGATGACGCGCAGCAGCTCTCGCACCTCTTCTTGGCTGGCTCCGCTGCCGACCGAGACCGGGGGCATGCCATCACCGTTGCCGTGGGGAGTGGGTTGCGTCGACATGGGTGCTCCTTGGAGAAAATTTTCAGTGGCCGTTCAGGCCCGCTTCGAGGTGCTGGTGTAGCGGCGGCGGCTCAAGTCAACGAACACGGCGACCTTCTTGCGAACGATCTCGGTGTCGAGCGGCTTGACGAGGTAATCGGCGCCGCCGGCTGAGTAAGCGCGGTGCACTTCTTCGGGGTCATTGCCGAACGCGGTGACGAAGATGATGGGTATGCCACGACTGCGCTCGAGCTCTTTGAGGTGCACGGCGATCTCGAGGCCGTTCATGCCGGGCATCGCGACGTCGATCAGCGCGACCGAGAATTGCTCGCGCAGCGCGTGCCCCAGGGCCTCTTCACCAGAAGTGGCGGTCACCAGGCGGTAGTCTGGCCGCTCGAGAATGGCCTTGAGCGCCAGCAGGTTTTCAGGGCGGTCATCGACCAGCAGAATATTTGCGATCTCTGGCACCGGGCTGGCTTCGGTGCCCTGGGCGCTCGAGAGAATGGTGAACGAGACGGTGGTGCCGACGCCGAGGGTGCTCTCGGCCCAGATGCGGCCTCCGTGCGCTTCGACGATGCCCTTGCAGATGGTCAGCCCGAGGCCAGTACCGCGACGCTCGGTCTTCTTGGCCTGCCAGAACCGATCGAAGATGTGCGGCAGCTCTTCAGGCGAGATGCCCGACCCGCTGTCTTTGACCGAGATGCAAATGGCGTTGGCCGCGAGTGTAGCACCGACGGTCACCGTGCCTCCGGCGCTGGTGAACTTGACCGCGTTGCCAATCAGGTTCTCGAGCACCTCGAGCAGGCGCTCTTCATCGGCCTCGAAGGGGGGCAGCTCAGGTGAGAGGTCGGTTGCGATGATCACCGAGGCCTCGGCGGCGAGGCTCTGCTGCGACTCGAGGGCGGTGAGAATCAGGTCAGCGGGCTCGACGCGGCGTTTGGCCAGGGTGAAGCGGCCGGTCTCGATCGCGTTGACCTCGAGCAGGTCGCGAATGAGCCGGTCAGCCCGCTGGGCCCCGCGCAGAATTCGGTCGATGG
>JANLPS010000168.1:0-6911 GCA_031367385.1 Archangium sp.
TTCGCGGGTCGCTCAGCGTTGCAAACCTTTCAATCAGCGTGGCCGTGACCCGCGCGGGCTTCTTCATTGCCACCGTCGATCACACCGCCCAAGCGATCGCAATCATTCAATGAGTCGGTGATTTAGATGCGATCGCCCTGCGAGTCCCTCAGGACGAGCGGGGGGGCCCGGTGTATGCCCGCTCACCGTGTCTTCATCTCCGGCGATTTCGGTGTTGCTGCCCGCGCGAAATGCCTCGGCCACCATTGCCCGGGCCATCAACAGCATTCGCGCCCAGAGCTTCGGCGACTTCGAGCTGCTCGCCATCGACGACGGGTCGACCGACGACACCCCAACCCAGCTCGCCGACGCCGCGCGCAGTGACCCTCGAATTCACGTGCTGCGCACCAGCGGAGTCGGCCTGGTGGGCGCCTTGAACCTCGGTCTGGCAAGCGCCCGCGCCCCGCTCATCGCCCGAATGGACGCCGACGATGAGAGCCTGCCGCTTCGCTTCGAGCGCAGCCACCAGGCCCTGGGCGATCTCACCCTGACCGGGGTCGGTACCGGTGTCGAAATCGCCCGCGACGACCGGCCCGCGAGCCCCAACCTCGTCGCATACGGCGCCTGGCTCAGCTCTTTGACCTCGCGCGAAAAGCTCTTCGCCGACCGCTTCGTCGAATCACCGCTCTGTCACCCCAGCGTGATGCTGCGCACCGAGCCGCTGCGGGCATTCGGCGGCTGGCATGACGGCCCCTTCCCCGAAGACTGGGAGCTCTGGCTGCGACTGCTCGAGGGCGGGCACCACCTTGAGTGCCTGGGTGAGAGACTCCATCGCTGGTTCGATCACGATCACCGCCTGACCCGCACCGACGACCGCTACGGCACCGCCAGCCACCTCACCCTCAAAGCCGACTTTCTCGCGCGCCGCTTCGAAGGCCAGCCGCTCAGCCTCTGGGGCGCTGGAGAGATCGGCGTCAAGCTCACCCGCGCGCTGGTCGACCGCGGGCTCACCGTCACCCGCCTCATCGACGTGAACCCAAGAAAAATCGGCCAGCGCATTCATGGTGCGCGCGTCGTCTTGCCCGACGACCTGGGTGAGCCAGGCCGCGAGCACCTGCTGAGCGCGGTCGGGGCGAAGGGCGCCCGGGCCGAAATTCGTGCGTACCTGGGCTCACGTGGGTGGTTCGAAGGTCTCCATTTCACGTGCGTGGCTTAGGCTCCTACATGTACGGCAACGTAAATAGCGCGCGCGGTCGCACGACTTCATTGCGTGTTCGTAAGGGAACCCGCAGCGTTCGGGCCCATGCGACCGACTGTCGTTTTTCTTGCCGCATTGTTCTCGACCAGTGTGTTGGCCCAAGCGTACGTCGACGGCCCCCCGCCACTGCACCGCATCGTGTACCGAAATACGCTCGCCGGCCGCATCAACCCGCTGGGGGCCTCATACGACGGGCGCTTGATGTACCGCTTCAGGCTCTTCGAGTCGTCGAACCTCGCGCTTCGTGACAACTTCATCGGCGCAGGCCTGGCCATCACCGCGAGCCCCGCCTTCGTCAACGTTGGCCCGTACATCGAGTTTCAACCGCTGAGCGTGTTGGGCTTCTGGGCCACGTACCAGTACTCGCGGTACTTTCGAACGTTCGGCCTGTTTCAATCGTACCCCTCGGCAGAGAGCTCGAATTTCTCTGACGTCGAGAATAGCCGTCGCGCCGCGTTGCCTCGCACCGACCCGCTCTCGAACTACCAGACCGACGGCACGCAGCTGCTGATCGGGTCAGATTTTCAGGTGAAGGTTTGGCAGATCGTGATTCGCAACAAAGCGCGCCTGATTCGCTCGGACTACACCCTGCGCGCAGGCGACACCGTCTACTACGACCAGATCTACGACGTGTTGGCGCCCAACCACGGCTGGTTCTTCACCGACGACGTCGACGTGTTGTGGCAGCGCGCAGACTTGAAGCTGATGATCGGCGCGCGCTACACGGGCACCACCGCTTTTTACGACGGCCGCCAGTACCTCGCCGGTGAAGAGCAGAAGAACCTCAACGCGCTGCATCGGGTCGGGCCCTTCGCGGCCTACACCTTCAAGGTCGATGACGGTGCGGTCTTCAACAACCCGACGGTCTTCGTGCTCGTGCAGTGGTGGCTGATGCACCGCTACCGCACGGGCGCAGTCTCGAGCCAGGCGTTTCCGATGCTGGCAATCGGCTTTCAGTTCACCGGCGACCTGCTGCCGACACCGAAGAAGCTCTAAGCCAGCCCCGCTCGGTCGAAATACGCGCGCAGGTCGGCGGGTATCGGGGCTTCGAAGGCTTCTCCGCTGATCTCGAGCCGCTGCGCGTGCAGCAGACAGCGAGGCGCCGATTCGAGACCTCCGTACAGCGTGTCGCCGATGATGGGCCAGCCGACGCCCGCGAGGTGCGCGCGCAGTTGATGGGTACGCCCGGTCAGCGGCATCAACGCCACCAGAGCGAACTCGTCGCCCGAGAACAGCCGCTCGTAGTTGGTGCTCGCGGTGATGCCATTGGCTTGCGCCGACGCGCGCCAGCGGCCGGGCCGCGACGGGTCTTTCGAGAGCGGCAGGGTGATCGAACCGCGCTCGGGCAGGCCAGGCGAGGTCGCCGCGAGGTAGCGCTTGTGGGCGAGCCCGTCGCGAAAGGCGGCCGCGAGGGCCGAAGTGGCCTGCGGGTGCTTGCCGAAGATGGTGACGCCCGAGGTCTCGCGATCGAGCCGGTGAACGAGGCCGGCGTCGAAACCGAGACGCTTCGAGACGACGTCGAGCAGGCTCTCGGCGCCTCCCGGCGTGGGTTGCGCGGGCAACCCGGCGGGCTTGTCGACCACGATGACGTCGGCGTCTTCGAACAGCGTCGTCACCACCAACGCAGAGCTCGCCGCGGAGTCGGTTGACGCGCCGCTCTCTTCGAGCACGATGGTGACGCGCTCGCCGTTGTTGAGCACCCGGCCTTCGTGAACGCGCTTGCCGTCGACGTACACCGCGCCACGGGTGAGCAACCGGTCAGCGCCGCTTGGAGCAATGCCCAGCTCGCGAATCAGCAGTGACTTGAGCGCTTCACCGCGCGGGGCGACGACGGTCTTTCGCTTCACACTCGCTGCATACCTCCGTTCGTTCTGAGGGACTCGAAGAACCCATCAGGAACGAGAATCTCTCAACGAAGCCGGGTGGTTCGAGTCCCTCACCACGAACGGAGCGTTCTGCTCACCACGAACGGAGCGTTCTGCTCACCACGAATGGCCAGTGCCTCTCATCAGCCTTGACGTCTTCACCGGATTGACGCCACATCGCGCCGTGGAACTCTCACTCCCAGCCCTGCTCGAGCGCATCGACGATTTTCTCTTCGAACGAAACGCGCTCCGCTTTCGCCACGCGGCGGGCCTCTCGACCGATGCCGCCGAGCAGAAGTGCTTCACCGAGTACCCCGAATTCGGCCGAGCCGAGGCGCTCCAAGAGGTCACTGAGCTCATCGACAGCCCGCGCACCGAAGAGGCCCGCAAGCCTCGCCTCAAGGTGCTCCAAGCATTTCTGCGCCGTACCCTTCTCGAGGCACGCGCGGCTGAGCTCACCGACGCCGTGCATACCGCGCTCGAGACCACCCGCGTCGCCTCGGCCTCGAAGCACTGGCAGCTCGCCGAAGCCCTGCGGGCACTGCCCACCCAAACCAGCCGCCAGGAGCGCAACGAGCTCGAACGAGACATCGCCCTCTGCCTGACCGACTTGCGCACCCCATTGTCTCGCCGCGTCGACGTGGTGCTCGCAGCGACCGCCGAGGTCAAAGCCACCAGCGCCGAAAAATTCATCGAGCTGATTCACGGCCGCCCACTTGTGGGCCGCATCGACGCCCTCGACGCCTTCTTGCGCGACACCGGCGACGCCTACCGCGACGTGCTCACCTTCGCCCTCAAGCGCGTCGACCCCGCGCTCAAGCCCGGTCACGCGCGGTTGCACGATCTCGAGCGTGCTCTCCATGCCCCGTGGCTCTTCGAGCACTTTCGCCGCGAAGAGCTGCTGCACGCCATCACCCGCTGTCTCACCGACCTCGGGCTGCACCCGAACGCCAATGGGCGAATCGGCATCGACTCCGAGCCACGGCCGGGTCGCTCGCCCGAAGCCCAGGCGTTCGAGCTCCGCGTGCCCGACGAGATCAGGCTGCTGTTCATCGCGGGCATGGGCTTCGAGCCGTACGCGACGTCGTTCTCAGCCTGGGGCCTCGCCATGCACCGCGCCCTGGTCGCCAAGAACATGCACTTCGTCGAGCGCCGCTTGGGAGACCCCGCCGTGCCGCAGGCGATGGCCCTGGTCTTCGAGTCGCTCTTGGGTGACGAGGCTTTCTTGAAGCGTTACCTGCGCGTACCCAGCGCGCCGGCCCGCGAAGCCGCCCGCCTCTTCGCCTTTCGCCAGCTCACCGCCCAGCGCCGCGCGGCGGCAAACACCCTCATGTCGATTGAGCTGTTGCGCCGAGGGCCGGTGCTGCCACTGGCCGATGACTTCGAGCAACGCCTGAGCGCGGCCTTGTACGTCGAGGTACCGAAGAGTCGCTTTCTTCTCGACACCGACGTCTTCGCCAGCGACGCCCTGACCCTCGACGCGTGGTCGCTCGAGCAGGTCTTGCACACGACGCTGACCGCGCGGTTCAACGAAGATTTTTGGAGAAACCCCGCCGCCGGCCGCTGGTTGAGCGACTTCGCGGCGAAGGGGCAACGCGACGAGGCGGTGGTGGTGGCGAAGACGCTGGGGGCTCCGTCACTCGACGTGAGGGCCGCGGCCGCGCGACGAATCGCCGTGATGGGCGCCTGATTGGCGCTCCACCCAAGCGGGAGGAGACGCCAGCGGGCACTCAGTGGGTCACTGCAACAAGAAGGGGCGACTACTTCTTCTTGGCTTTGAGCTTCGAGACGATCTTGTCTTTGGCGGCGTTGCGAGGTGACGCCAGCGTCAGCACCGGCGCGGCGGCCTTGGTGGCCATCGCCTTGCGATGCTTGAGCGCACGCAGCAAGTGCATTTCGATCAGCATCAGCTCGTCTTCGAGCTCCTCGTTGCCAGCCGCGGCTCGCGGCAGCGGCGCTTCGAGCTCGACCTTTGCGCCGTACCGCATGCGCAACGCCTTCTCTTCGGTCGACGTGGTGCTCGCGTGCTTGAGACCGGCCACGACTTCTTCAGTGGTGACAACCGCCGTGCTTCCAGACTTGCGCTCCATGATGTCTTCCTCGTCAGTCAGACCTGAACAACCGGCCATGTACGATGCGGCCAAACCGCAACTGTTGGGCAGTGTAGCGATCGACCTGCACCCCGCAAATTTTCGGACTGAGATTTCCGGCGCGCGGACAGGTCGCCCCAACAGGGCAAAAACCGTCCAGCTTTCAAACGTTTGCGAGGTAGGTGGAAGACTTACTCGGCGTCGTCTTCCGGCTCGCCCGGTCCACCTGCGACCCCGGCGTCGGCGGTCTTCCGCTGAATGCCCATTCGCAGCAGCGCGGCGGCGATGCCGTCGGGCTTGTCCTCGTCGGCGAGGAAGTCTTTGGGAGGCTCGATGAGCGGCGCCTTGCCGATGCCCGTCACCGACGACTCGATCACGAGGTGCATCTCGGAGTCGGTGTCCTTGGTCTTCACGCCCACGCGGCCATCGAGGCGGGCCTTGAGCACCACGCTGGTGGCGGCATCGACGTAGACCTCGCCCTGCAGCGAGCGCGGCTGGCGCGAGTCGTAGAAGAGCTGGCGGCGCCTGGTGGTCTCGTCTTCGCCGTTCTTGGGCATCGCGAGCGGAGGCAGCTTCGCGCCGGTTTCGGGCACCACGTCGGCGAGGGTGACGGCGTACTTCCAGGCGGTGCGCCCCTCGAGGCTCGAGGTGCCCTGGGCGTTGAGCTTGAGGCGGCCGCCGAAGATCTGATCGAAGTCACGCAGCGCGCCCGAGGCCTCGTCGCGAATGCGCTCGGCCATGCCGCGATCGCGGCGGCGTTCACGCAGCTTGCCCGCGCCGTCCTTGCCGTAGGTGGTGCGGGCGTAGACCTTGCCGCCGACGCGCAGCACCTCGAGGCCCTGCTCGTTGGTGTTCGTCATGCGGGCGATGAAGTCACCCGAGACGCCGCCGGGGCCGGAGAGCAGCTCGCGCGATTCCTTGAGGCGCACGTTCTTGCCGCCGGTGCTCCATTCCCAGTTGATGCTGGCCGCGTAGGTGTGCGGCCCGATGCGTTCCGTGGTTTCGGCAGCGCCCATGCCCAGAATCCGCCGGGAGATGCTGGGCTGTCAGCCGCCTCTTCGGGAGGGAGCTTCTGGCTGGCGGCCGCCACGGCCTGGGGCGGATCTTCGGGCGAGAAAATGCGCTTCTTGGCCGCTTGATCGACCGGATCCTTGCATGCGCCGAGCACGCAGACAGCGATGAGGAGGAGCCGCTTCACGAAGGCGGGCACCCTACACATGGCCTCCCGTCGCTGCCAGTGTGGATTGGAGGCCGCGCGCTGCTATAGGCCCGCGCATGCAGAGCCTCCGCGACAAGCTCCTCAAGGCCGGTCTGGTCACTGAAGAGTCAGCCAAGAAAGCCGAACTCGAAAAAGCCGCCAAACCCGCGGCCGCCGCGCGCCCCCCCCCGGGTGATCGCGATTCCCGCCCGCGCAGGGAGGATCGGCCGCCGCCCCGCCGCGATGATCGCCCGCCCCCGCCGCGCCGTGATGATCGCCCGCCTCCGCCGCGCCGCGAAGATCGTCCGCCTCCGCCGCGCCGCGAGATGGAGTCGCGGTTGCCCAAGCTGCCTCCCCTTCAGGGCAGCAAGGAAGCGCACCGGCTGCAGGCCCGAAAGCAGGTCGAGCTCGATCGCCAGCTGCGTGAGCTGGTGCTGGCGAACACGGTGCCCGTCGAGCCCGGCGCCACGCCGTTCTATTTCGTCACCCGCAAGAACAAGCTGCGCCGCCTCGAGCTGACG
>JANLPS010000241.1:0-3879 GCA_031367385.1 Archangium sp.
GGCCTCGCCCTGGCGATGCGCCGCTCGCTGCGAGACACCGATTACCCGGTGCAGTACTCGGCCGATCGCGTGCTGCTGTTGATGCCTCACACTGACCTGGCGGGGTCGCTGATTGTCGCGCGACGCATTTGCGAGCGGGTCGCGCGGGCCACGCTGAGCCACGAAGACACTTCGATTCGGCCGACCATCTCAGTGGGTGTCGCCGCGGGTGAGCCTGGCCGTGATTACGGGTTCTCAGACCTGGTGCGCCAGGCGCAAGATGGGCTCAACGAGGCGATGTCACGCGGTGGCAATCGGGTCGAGTTCACCGACTCGCTCGACATCAAGACCTCGGTGACCGACGCGGGCATACCGCACATACCGCCGGTGATGCCGCCGCCGACTGCGTAGCTTCGTGGTTCGTGGTTCGTGGTTCGACAGGCTCACCATGAGAGTGGGGCCTAGCGGGGCCGGGCGGCCGTGTGCAGAGCAAACGCGCGGCACAAACCTCTCATGGTGAGCCCGTCGAACCACAAGCCTCCGCGACCGCTCAAGCGCCCGAAATCTCACGGGCATCGACGCGATTGCGGCCGCCTTCTTTGGCCCGGTACAGGTACCGGTCGGCCGCGGCGATGAGCTCTTCAGGCTGCGAAAAATCAGAGTCGAGCAGCGTCGCGACCCCCAGGCTCACGGTCACCTTGATCGGCGTGCCGTTGAACACGATGTCGGCCGTATCGACCGCGCGTCGGCAGCGCTCTGCACAGCGCAGCGCCGAGTCTGACTGCGACTCACGCAGCAGCAACGCGAACTCCTCGCCGCCATACCGCGCGAACAAGTCTTCTTGCCGCACCGTCTCACCGATCTTCGCCGCCACCTTCTGCAGCACGAAGTCGCCAGCCGGGTGGCCATATGTGTCGTTGATCTTCTTGAAGTGATCGATGTCGAGCATCACCAGCGACATCGGCACGTGGTGTCGCAAGCAGTACGCGAACTCCTTGCGCAGGGTGTCGTTGAAGTACTTCTTGTTGAAGATGCGCGTCAGCCCGTCGCGGGTGGCGCTCTCGTAGATCGAGCGCTGGTACTGCTCTTCGAGCTGATCCTGAATCGAGAACTTGAGCACCGTGTTGGCGCCGATTTGCACCTTGTCGCCGTCTTGCAACGTCGCGACGTTCACCTTCACGCCGTTGAGAAACGTGCCGTTCGTCGAGCCCAGGTCGACGAGCTGAAAATGCCCGCTGCTCGACATCGCGATCTTGCAGTGCTTGCGCGAAACGCCGTCGTCTTCGACCTGCAGTGGCACGTCAGGGGCCCGGCCCATCACCATCTCGGCCTTGTCGAGCTTGATCATCTTGCCGACGAGCGCCGCGGTCTTCGCGCTGATCACGATCAGGTATGCGGAGCTCTTGGACTTCGAGCCCGTCCCCAAGAGATCATTGATGCTGTGGACTGCTGTTTTGTCCTCAGACATGCCGCTGCCGGTTCCTCAGTCTTTTCGGGCGCTTCACCTCAGAACGTACCACTGCGCTTCGTTCGCCGGCTACAGATCGTTGCAGGTACTCCCTCAAAGAGGCGCCGCGAAAGCGGGCCAGCCCGTGCATCAGCTTCACCACCGCCGCCGAGACGGTCATGTCGCCCCCGCTGATGGCTCCGGCTTCGAGCGCGGCCGCACCTGCTTCATAGAGCGACAGGTCGACCCCATTGCGATGCGCCTGACTCACGACCACCACTGGCACCTCAAGGCGCTTGGCCTCAGCAAAGAGTGGCCGCAGGGAGCGACCGTATTCACTCGAGATTGGAAAATTGCCCGCCCCATATGCTTCGAGAACCAACCCCTCGACCTTCGGTAACACCGACATCGGGATCTGTGGGTCTAGCCCGGGGAAGACGCGCAGCAAAAAAACCTTCGGGGTGATTTCATTTTCGAGCCGAAAACGCCCCTTGGGCGCCAGCCCCCGCTCGAAGGCCGTGTTCACCCCCAGCGTGCCCAGCACCCCATGGTTGGGCGAATCGAAGGCGTCGTACTCGCTGATGCTCACCTTTCGCACCCGGTTGCCGCGGTACAAATGCGAGTCGAAACAAACGGTTACTTCAGCCGGGCCTGAAATGGCCGAGGTCACCGCGTCGATCAGGTTGAGCCTGGCGTCGGTGCGAATCTCACCCAGCGGGCGCTGGGCGCCGGTCAAGACCACCGGTTTTCGAAGCCCCGGCAGCATGAAGCTCAGGGCGCAGGCGGTCTCGGCGAGGGTGTCGGTGCCATGGGTGACGACCGCTCCATCGAAGTCGGGCAGGCGCCGGTAGAGCAGCTCGGCGAGGCGGGCCCACAGCTCGGGCTGCATCTCACATGAGTCGACGTTGGCGAACAGCTCGAGCTCGATGTGCGCGAGCTCCGACAGCTCGGGTACGCGATTTCGAACCACCTTGAAGAATGAACCGGGGCGCAGGGCGTCGGGGCGGTGACCCGTCATTCCCAACGTCCCACCCGTATGCACCAGGAGAATTCGCTTCATGCCATCACCGTTCACGCAGGGTTCGCGTTGCTTTACAAGCGAGAATCGGGTCGGTACAACGCTCGCCATCGTGCCGAAGTCATTGGGAAAATTCTCGCTGCTCGCGCTGCTTCTCGTCGGCGCTCCGGCCTTCGCTCAAGACGCCTCGCGCGCCTTGGCCGACTTGCCCGGGTTTGATTTTTCACGCTTGAGCGCGCCAGCGAAGAAAGAGCTCGCCTCGGTGCTGACCGACGAGTTCGATTATTGCGGCCGGCCGCTGACGTTGCTCGCGTCGCTCAAAAAAGGCGATGCCTGCAAGCACACCAAGCGCCTGGTCGGTCTCGCCGCAGCGATGGCGAATGACGGAGCCCCCGCGGGCGAAATCTTGGTGGCCTTGAGCAGATACAACCAGACCTTCATCACCAAACGCGCCAAGCTCATCGTCGATGAGCGCCTGTGCATGGGCCCCAAAGACGCGAAGGTGACGATGACCGAGTTCAGCGACTTCGAGTGCCCGGGGTGCGGCGCGGTCAGGCCGATCATCGAAGGCATTGTGAAGAGCAAGGCGAACACCCGGCTGTGCTGGGCGCCCTACCCGCTCCCGATGCACACGCATGCAGTCATCGCCGGGCAGGCCGCGCTGTTCGCGCGAGACAACGGCAAGTTCTGGCCGATGCACGACGCGCTGTTCGAGAACCAGGCCATCTTGTCTGACGAGACCATCAAAGACCTGATGAAGAAGCTGGGCCTCGACGTGGCGGCCTTCAGCAAGGCGGTGGCGGCGAACAAGTACCTCGAAGAGCTCAATGCCTCGAAAGAGGTCGGGCACACCGCGCAAGTCGACTCGACCCCGACGGTCTTCGTCAATGGCCGCAAGATGAGCTTGATACCCACGGCTGAAAATCTGGGGCTCGCCATCGACGACGAGCTCGAGTGGGTCACCGGCAACAACGCCTGGCCGAGCAACTGACCGTGGACGACCGCTTCGTCTTCGACCAGCGCGGGTTGCCGAACCTGGTCGACAGCCACGCACCGTCTCCGCTCGCGGGGCGCACCGGGTATTACAAAGCCGTTTCGACCTCGCCCGACTGGGTCGTGTTGCTGCGAGTGCCGGCGCAGGGTGGCATTCAAGAGAAGCGGCCTCGCGTCGTGCTGGCCGGTGACATCGGCACCTTCTCGCTGCAAGACCAGATCGCCTTCTTGGGCCAATCGCGGTGGACAGGCGTGCTGCGCGTGCTCTCGACCTCGGGCGAGCGCACGCTGACGCTCAAAGAGGGAGAAGTGCGCTCGGCGGCCTCTGACTCTCCGGCTGACCGCATCGGAGAGGTGATGATTCGAATGGGCTACGTGACCCGCCCGCAGCTCGAGGGGGTGCTGGCCGAGTCTCCGCCATCGCGCGTCGGCAAGGCGATGG
>JANLPS010000430.1:0-35450 GCA_031367385.1 Archangium sp.
CCGGGTGCCACATTCGCAGCGCCACACTTTGGCCCGCTCCCCGGCCTCTTGGGTCGCGACGAGCAGCAGCTGATCAGCCGTGCGAAGCAATGCCGGGAGGTCGGTCGGAGGCTGTGCGAACACCGCCAAAGCCTTGTCGCCCAGCATGTCGCGCGCGCGTTCGAGGGTCTTGTAGCCGCGGTATTCGACGCCCGCCAACGCCCGGTCGAGCATGTCGCCGTGTGGTTCGGCCTCGGGCCGCAGCGGCTCGACCGCGACCTGGGTCTCGCCCTTCTTGGGCTCGAGCAACTGCCAACCGGGCACTGAATAAAAACGAAACATGGGTCAGCTCCACTCGAGCATCAGCTTTAACGGTTTCAACGCGGCTTCACCGAGACCGGGCGGCATCTCGAGCTTTGGCGTCTTGTCTCGCATGCAGCGGTACAGTTTCTCCAGCGTATTCAGGCGCATGTGAGGGCATTCGTTGCACGCGCACCCATTGTCTGGCGGAGCGGGGATGAACGTCTTGCCCGGCGAGGCCAGCTGCATCTGATGCAAGATGCCCGCTTCGGTCACCACGATGAACTTCTGTTTCGGGCTGGTCTTGGTGAATTCGAGCAGGCCCTTGGTCGAGCCGATGAAGTCAGCATGGGCCAGCACCGCTGCTTCGCATTCGGGGTGCGCGATCACTGCCGCGTCGGGGTGCTCAACTTTCAGCTGTACCAATTTTTTCTCGCTGAAGATCTCGTGCACCATGCAGCTGCCCGGCCACAACACCATCTCTCGGCCGGTCTGCTTGCTCACGTAGCGGCCCAGGTGCTGGTCGGGGGCGAAGAGAATCGGCCGGTCTGCGGGTATCTTGCTGACGATCTTCACCGCGTTCGAGCTGGTCACGATCACGTCGCTTACCGCTTTGACCGCCGCCGATGAGTTCACGTAGGTGACGACGAAGTGGTTCGGGTACTTGCCGACGAATTCTTTGAAGCGGTCGGGCGGGCAGCGGTCTGAGAGCGAGCACCCCGCCTTCAAGTCGGGCAACAACACGAGCTTGCCGGGGTTCAAGATCTTCGCGGTCTCGGCCATGAAGTGAACGCCGCAGAAGACGATCACATCGGCCTTGGTCTTCTCGGCCTGCTGGGCCAGCGCGAGTGAGTCGCCCACGAAGTCGGCGACGTCTTGAATCTCACTCTCCTGGTAATAGTGCGCGAGAATGACGGCGTTCAGCTCCTTCTTCAGCCGAACGATTTCCTGCTCGAAATCCATGGGCTGCGGTCTAACGCGCTTCGGCGGCGAAATCGCCCGAAACTCACTCGGCCGTTTCTTCGACCAGCAGCTGGTAGCTGTCTTGAAAGTTGGCCTCGCGGTTCTTCGCGTCGCGCACCTCGAGCACGTAGAGCCCGGGGTCGGCTGAATACCGAATGTTTTCGGCCTTCTCGCCCTTCGCGCTGTCGCTGGTCTGCACCAGGGTCAGCTTGCCGTCAGCCTCGACGCGGTGAAGGTACAGACCTACATCGACCTTCAAGATGCCGAGCAGGGTGGCGGTGATGGCCGTCTTCACTGGCTTCTCGCGCAGGTCGAGCGCGAAGTAGTCGACGTCTTTCTTCGGGTACACCGTGCCGCGAATCGGCTTACCCAGCGCAATCGGAGTCGCCTGCGCCGACGCATTGTTGGGCTCGTGCTCTTCGCTGCCGTCATCGGGGCTCACCACCGCCGAGAGCTTGTAGGCCTGGTCACCATTCTCGTCGTCGCGCACCCACTTGCCATCGACCTTCTTCGCCGGCGTGTCGATGCGAATCAGGCAGCTGCCGTTGCAGTACACGTCATTGAGCTGCTCAGGCTCTTTGACGCCGCCCTCGTTCGCGCGCAGCACGGTCTCTTCGGGTTTGCCATCGACGGGCTTCACCACCGAGAGCACCAGGTCGAGCTTCTCGACGCCGGTCAGTTGCAACCGAGCGACCGAGGGGCCGTCGGTGACCAGGCGAAAGTAGTCGACGTCTCCGCGCGGAGAGATGAACCCTTCACGCGAGCTGTTCGCCGGCAGGTCAGTCGCTTTCGCGGCTTCGTCATTGGGCTCGAACTCGGTCGTGCCGCTGGCCTCTTCAGGCGAGACGGTGAGGGTGTAGTAGGTGCTCGCGCTGAAGCCTTTCTTGCCGGCCGATTTGAGCACCACGTAGAGCACGTGATCATTCGCGCGAACGCCGACGTTGCGAAGCGAGAGCCCCGCGCCTTCTGCCGACTTCGCCGAGAACAGCACCGCCTCGGCCTCGGTGAGGAGCTGCAGCTCGAAAGCGACCCCGTCGATCGGAGACACGTCGATTCGCAGCGCGAGCTTCTTCTCGACCACCGCCACTGGCGCTCCAGCGTCTTCAATTGGCGCAGCGGGCCCCGAATCGAGCTCGTCGGGCATCGGTGAAGCGCCTGCATCGAACGCGTCAGGCGAGGTCAGCTCGTAGCGAAACCAGTCTTGGTCGGCGCCGTGGGCGATGAAGCCCGAGACCGCCTGGCCCAGCTGAACCGCCGTCGCGTCGACCTTGCGATCGTTGGGCTCGAGCTCGAACCCGGGGCTTCGATCGTGAAAGGTCGCGGTGAGTACATACGCCCCGCCGGCGCCCTTCTTGAGGCCCACCACCCGCACGAACGCGCGGCCCGAGACGTCGAGGTTCGGGTAGCGCTCAGAGGCTCCGACGCCGGCCGCGTTGACGCTCGTCAATACTGCGCGGGTCTCATCGACGATCTCGAGGGCCACGTCGGTGCCGGGAGGGCAGGTGACCGTCAAGTCGACCGTCTTCGGCAGGCTGGCCTTGAGCAGGTACCAGTCTTCATCGGGCTTGGCGGGGTCGGCGCTCAGGTTGCCCTCGACGATTGACGAGCGCTCGAGGCTCAGCGCGTTCGACGGGCCGTCGTTGGGCTCCTTCTCGGCCAGAATCGGAGGCCCGGCATCCACCGCTCCGGCGTCAGCAGCTTGGCCTGCGCCACAGCGGTCACAGGCGGCGAGCGCGCAGACCATCAAAGTCGTCAAAACCAATCGCATGCGAGGTGTCATGCCACGCGCGCGCCACCTCGCAAGAAGTGAATTCTTTCGCGTGCCTTCAGAGCAAGAGATAGTGCCGACATGGTTACCTCGCGAACGCTGTCAGTGCTGGTCTGCGTCACGTCGCTGCCGTCATTCGCGGGCACCGTGGGGTTCGCGCAGGCCACCGGGTACTACAAAAAAGACACCCGGCCGACCCTCTACCAGCCCCTCAACCTGCTCGACGCGCGCGATGCGACGGCCTGGTGCAGCACCACCTCAGACCCGCTCAATGATCAGCTCACCGTGGGGTTCAACGGAGTGACCAAGTTAGAAGAGCTGCGCATCTCGAGCGGCAACGGCTTCGACCAGCACACCTGGGAGCAGTTCGCCCGCGCCCGCAAGGTCGTGATCAAGAGCGGCAAGCAATCGAAGACCATCGAGCTCGAAGACAAGCGGGGGCCTCAGACGATTTCACTCGACCCGCCGATGTCAGGCACGCGCTTCACCATCGAGGTGCTCGATCAATACCCGGCCGATGACCCCGAGGCGCCGACCTGCTTGACCGACGTGGTCTTCGTGTCAGACGGCAAGACGCTCAACGGGCCCTACCTGACCTCGAAGCTCAAGTACGACAAGTCAATCGCCGGCATTCTGGGGGTCTGGTTCGCTGGGTTCGCGAACACGCCCGACCGATTCTTGGCCTTCAACTTCGATGGCACATTTCGGTACAGCTACGAGCCGTTCGAGACCAACCGGGCGACGCCGAAGACGATTGAGGGCACCTACGACGTGACCTCGTCACGGCTGGTGCTGCAGACGGGCGGCAAGCGGTACGTGCTCAAGTACTCGAAAGACCCCGCGAAGAAGGGGCCCGGTTCGGTGCTGAGCTTCGAGGGTGACCCGCCTGATGACCTCAAGGGGCCATTTCGCAGCACGCCGTGAAACTTACGCGTGAGCGACTTTGCGAACGCCGAGCAGGCGGCTCGCGAAGTGGGTGAAGAAGTCGATGATCTCGGTCTGGGCCGACGCGAAGTCGGTCACGTTCTCGAACTCAGATTCGAGAAACACACCGCCGCATGATTCGCAGGAGTCGTAGTCGAGCGGGTGGCTGCGCTCGCCGCCCTCGACTTGCACCAGGTCGACCTGGCAATCGGGGCACTGGCCACTGAGTGCATCGGGGTTCAAGCGACCGCCCAGCGTCTCGAGGCCGGGCAGGTTGTTGTGCAGCAAGATGCGATTGAGGTCAGAGACATCGACCCAGAGGCCTCCACACTCCCCACATTTGCGCAGCGTCTGATCGTTCCCAACCAAATCGACCATTTCGACGCCGCAGCCTGGGCAATCCATTGTGGCCATCAACCTTTGAAAGAGGGTCTTCAAGAGTAGGGCTCGCGCTTCGTTTCGCGCAAGCCACACACTGAAGTGTAGGTGTCAGGGAGCTGAATGACCGAGCATGAAGTCGACCAGGCGGCCGGCCTCTTTTTGGAAGTCGCCACGTGAAGGCCCGTAATTCTTGACCTCGGCCTCGGTGACGAACCCATCAGGCTCATTGGCGGGGCGAGCCGGGCGCTTGGTGCCTTTGTACTCGTCGATTTTTTTCAGCTGGTCGACCGCCATCGACATCGCGAACTTCACCTCGTCGACGTCCATGAATGCGCGCGCCCGGTCTTTTTCACTCGCGGGAATCTCGGGGTCGTTGTTCACCGAAATGCGGTGGTTGAGGTGCTCGCGCAGCAAGGCGCCGGTCTCGCGCCGCGTGATCACGCCATCGGCCGAAGCCTGGTGAATCTCGGCCGTGGTCAGGCCATTCTTGTTGGTGTCGGCGCGACGGGCGGCGGCCACGAGCGCACGACCGGCAACGACGGCTCGGCTGATTTCGATGGTCTTCACGGAGGGCCTCTTTCGACGCGAAAAGTGGGGTGCGTCAATGTAGGTATCGTCGCGGCCAGCCAGAAGTTTCGGCTCGATGTTCAGCGTTCTTTGACCCGCTTCACGTCGCCGCCCAGCGCTCGCAGCTTCTTTTCGAGCCGGTCGTACCCGCGATCGAGGTGGTAAACCCTCGAAACTGTTGTCGTACCCTTCGCGTGGAGCCCGGCCAGCACCAGTGACGCGGAGGCGCGCAGGTCTGTGGCCATCACGGGGGCGCCTGAGAGCCGAGGCACTCCGCGAATGACGGCGGTGTGCCCGTCGACGGTGATGTCGGCGCCCATTCGGCGCAGCTCGGCCACGTGCATGTACCGGTTCTCGAAGATGTTCTCGGTGATCACGCTGGTGCCTTCGGCGGTCGCGAGCAACGCCATCAGCTGCGCCTGCATGTCGGTGGGAAAACCGGGGTGCTCCTGGGTCTTGATGTCGACCGGCTTGACCCGCGACGGAGCCACCAGCCGAATGCCGTCACCCTCGCTGGTCACCACGCACCCGGTCGCGCGCAGCTTGGCGATCACCGCCTCGAGGTGCTCTGGCACCGCGTGACGGACCAACACATCGCCGCCGGTGATCGCCGCCGCGACGAGCAGGGTGCCCGTCTCGATTCGGTCGGGGATGATCGCGTGATCGACCGGCCGGAGATCATCGACGCCGTCGACGGTGATGAGGTCGCTGCCCGCGCCTGAAATCTGCGCGCCCATTTTGTTGAGCACGTTGGCCAGCTCTTCGACCTCGGGCTCGCGCGCGGCGTTCTCGATGATCGTGCGGCCCTTGGCGAGCACCGCGGCCATCAGCACGTTCTCGGTGCCGGTGACGGTGATCAAATCGAAAGTGACCGTGCCTCCGCGCAACCGCTTGGCCCGCGCCTCCACGTAGCCTTCGCTGAGCTCAATTTCGGCGCCGAGCGCCTCGAGCCCCTTGAGGTGCTGATCAATCGGCCGGGCACCAATCGCGCAGCCGCCGGGCATCGACACGCGGGCGCGGCCGTAGCGAGCGACCAGCGGCCCCAACACCAGCACCGAGGCCCGCATCGTCTTGACCAGCTCGTACGGCGCCTCGGGGTTGACCTTGGTCGGCACCCGAATGTGCACCACGTCTTTTTTCTTACCGGTCAGGCGCTCGGCTTCGCAGCCCATCGCGTTGAGCACCTTGAACATGGTGTTCACGTCGACCAGGCCGGGCACGTTGCGAAAGACGTGATCTCCCGGGGCCAGCAACGCCGACGCGATGATCGGCAGCGCCGCGTTCTTCGCCCCCGACGCGAATGTCTCGCCCTTCAACGGCCCATTGCCCTCGACCACAATCGCGTCCATCAGATGCCTTTCGCTGCGCGACCAAAGACCATGCGGTCGCGCCGTTCGAGATCGAGCTCCACGCGAACCTCGTGGTAGCCCGCCCGCGTCAAGAGCTCCGACGTGGCGGGCCCCTGGTCTTCGCCCACCTCGAGTGCAAGCAAGCCGCCAGGCTTCAATCTCGGCATGGCGTCGGTCGCGATTCGGCGAATCAGGTCGAGGCCATCGGCGCCTCCGTCGAGCGCGACCCGGGGCTCTTGCCGCACTTCTTTCTGCAGCGTCGCGAGCTCTGAGGTCTTCACGTACGGAGGGTTCGAGACGATCACGTCGAACGTGGGACCCACCGGCACCGCCGCGAACAGATCACCCTGCATGAAGGTCACCCGCGCACCCGTGCCGAGGGCTTCGGCGTTGCTGCGAGCGACCTCGAGTGCGTTCTCCATGAGGTCGGTGGCCCACACCGACGCCTGTGGCCGCTCGGCCGCGATGCTCAACGCGATACAGCCCGAGCCCGTACACACATCGAGCACCCGCGTGGGATTCTCTTTGGGCAGCGCCCTCAAGACCGCCTCGACCAGCAGCTCCGTCTCGTTGCGAGGTATCAGCACCCGCTTGTCGACCGCGAACTGCCGCCCGTAGAACTCGCGCGTGCCCATCAAATACTGGGTCGGTTCGTGCGCCAGCCGCCGCTGAATCATCGCCTTGTACTGCGCGAGCTCTTCTTTTTGCAGCGGGCGATCGAGGTCGACGTACAGCTTGACCCGGGTCACCTTGAGCAGGTGCGCGAGCAGCAATTCGGCGGTCAGTCGAGGCGCGTCGATCTCCTGCTTCTCGAAGTGCCCGCGCGTCCAATCGAGCACTTTTCGTACCGTCCACTCCTCGCTCACGAAGGGCCGCCCGACTGCGAGGCCTTGAGCGCCTCGGCTCGAAAGTGCGTTCGCAGCGCGCCCATCAGGTCGTCGATGTCACCCGACATCACCGCTGGCAGGTTGTGACGGGTCAGCCCAATGCGATGATCGGTCAATCGATCTTGGGGAAAGTTGTAGGTGCGAATCTTCTCGGAGCGATCTCCAGTGCCGACCTGGCCCTTTCGCAACGCCTCGCGCTCGGAGCGAATCTTCTCCTGCTCGGCCTCGTACAGGCGGGTGCGCAAGATCTTCATCGCCATCGCCCGGTTCTTGGTCTGCGACTTCTCTTGCTGGCACTTCACGACGATGCCGGTCGGCTTGTGAGTCAGCCGCACTGCCGAGTCAGTGGTGTTCACGCTCTGCCCGCCCGCGCCGGTCGAACGCATCACGTCCATCTGAATGTCTGACTCTTTGAGCTGCACGTCGACGTCTTCGGCCTCTGGCATCACCGCCACCGAGATGGTCGAGGTATGAATGCGCCCCTGGGTCTCGGTCGCCGGCACCCGCTGCACGCGATGCACGCCCGACTCGTACTTCATCGACGAGTACACCGCGTCTCCCGCCAGCGTCAGCGTGGCGTCGCGAATGCCTCCGACGTTGCCGGGCGAGATGTCGACGATGTCGGCCTTCCACCCGCGGCGAAGGGCGAAGCGCAGGTACATCTGCATCACTTCTTCGGCGAACAACGCGGCCTCGTCACCCCCAGCGGCGGCGCGAATTTCGATCAGCACGTCTTTGTCGTCGTTCGGGTCTTTGGGCAGCAGCAAGACCTTCAGCTCTTCTTCGAGCGCCTCTTTTTTGGCTCGCAGGCCCGGCAGCTCTTCTTTCGCCATTGCCCGAAAATCAGCCTCGCTCGACGCGAGCAGCTCTTCGTTGTCTTTCACCTCGGTCGCGACCTTCTTGTAGGTGCGGTAGGTGTCGACCAGCTTCTCGAGCCCCGAGCGCTCGCGCGAGAGCTTCTGCAGCTTCATCGAATCAGAGATGATCGAGGGGTTCGACAGGTCGGCGGTGAGCCGCTCGAACTTGCGTTCGACGTCTTCGAGCTTGTCGATCACAAGGGGCTCCCACGCATGGCGCGCGCTCATCGCACGTTTCGGTCAGAGACGAAACCGGTTGAAGGGGTGCCCTGCGTTGCGTACAAGGGCGCTTCGCACCGAATTTTTACACCCGGAGTCACCCATGGCGGCAGTGAAGTCGAACCGTTCGAAGAAGAAGCTCAAGAATCGCGCGAAGACCAAGAAGCTCGTGCTCAAGCGCCGTCGCGTTCGTGCCCGCAAGGCCAAGGGCAAGTACTAAGCACCGCTGGTTTCGAGGGGCGCCAAAGGCCATCGGTTTCTGGCGCTCCCGGTATGACTTGTGGGGCTGTGCGTTGTTCTGGTGAAGGCGAGGCTGTTCTCGCCCCTCCGGAGACCACGCCCATGAACCGATTCACACCTGTTTTTTGTCTCGTCGCGGTGAGCGCATTGGCTGCTGCTCCCGACAAAGCCCACCCCACCGCAGACCCCCTCGATGACGTCGCCATGGGCCGAGTCGGTGAGATCTGGTTCAGCGACCGCATCGTCTCGCAGTTGGGGGCCAGTGGCCTCGAAGTGCGAAAGCAAAGCTACGGCGTGTGGAGCAACGTCGACTTCAGAGCCACCCTGAGCGGCAACACCATCGTGGTCGACAACGGCTACACCCACGGTGAATTCGTCGCCCGGCGCGAGGGTGATGTGACGGTCTACGACGGCACCCTCGGGCTCGATTACCGCTACCCGGTCACCATTCGCATCTCGAAGCAGGCCATCGACATGCATTGGGGCTTCTACGAGCGGCACCTGACGGCCGAGTACTCGCCGCAGGCCCCCATCGACTGCATCTTCTACGCGCAGAGGGCCGGGCCCACCGTCGCCTTCAGCATCAACGACGAGCTCCAGGTCTGCGGAGCCGCCATCGATGGCACCCGCGCTCCGGTGCAGACGCTGCTCGGCTTTCTGACCAACGGATTTCGCCGTTTCGATGCGAGCCCCGCCATACGTGGTTGACATTCGAGCCGTAATCCTTAATTTGGCGCTCGCACATGGCGAGTGCCAATCGGCTCGCCGGTGAAAAACCAGTAATCTCGGGAGGTTGTACATGTCAGCCAAAGAAATTCATTTCAATCAGAGCGCGCGTGACGCGATTCTGCGCGGCGTTCGAGTGCTTGCCGATGCCGTTGCCGTGACGCTTGGCCCCAAGGGCCGCAACGTCGTGATCGAGAAGGCCTTCGGGTCGCCCACCATCACCAAAGACGGCGTGACCGTCGCCAAAGAGATCGAGCTCGAGAACAAGTTCGAAAACATGGGCGCGCAGATGGTGAAAGAAGTCGCGTCGAAGACCTCTGACACCGCGGGCGATGGCACCACCACCGCGACCGTGTTGGCGAGGTCAATCTACGAAGAAGGCCTCAAGCTGGTCGCCGCCGGCAACAACCCGATGGATCTGAAGCGTGGCATCGACGCGGCCGTCGCGGTCGTCACCGCTGAGCTCAAGAAGCTCGCCAAGCCGGTCAACGGCAAGAAAGACATCGCCCAGGTCGGCACCATTTCGGCCAACGGCGACGAGACCATCGGCAACATCATCGCCGAGGCGATGGAGAAGGTCGGCAAAGAAGGCGTCATCACCGTCGAAGACTCGAAGGGCTTGGAGACCGAGCTCGAGGTCGTCGAGGGCATGCAGTTCGACCGCGGCTACATCTCGCCGTACTTCGTCACCAACCGCGAGCGCATGACGGTCGAGCTCGAAGACCCGTACATCCTCATCTCCGAGAAGAAGATCTCGACGATGGCCGACCTGGTGCCCCTGCTCGAGCAGGTCGCGCGCTCGGGCAAGCCGTTGCTGATCTTGGCTGAAGAAGTCGAAGGCGAAGCGCTCGCCACCCTGGTGGTGAACAAGATTCGCGGCGTGCTCAACGTGTGCGCGGTCAAGGCGCCCGGCTTCGGCGATCGCCGAAAAGACATGCTCAAAGACATCGCGACCCTCACCGGTGGCAACGTCGTCAGCGAAGAGCTCGGCATCAAGTTCGAGAACCTGACCCTGGCCGACCTCGGCCGCTCGAAGAAGGTCAGCATCGACAAAGACAACACCACGATCATCGACGGCAACGGCAAGAAGGCCGACATCGAAGGTCGCATCAAGCTGATTCGCGCGCAGGCGGCCGAGACCACCAGCGACTACGACAAAGAGAAGCTCCAAGAACGCTTGGCGAAGCTGGTCGGCGGCGTTGCGGTGATTCACGTCGGCGCGGCGACCGAGACCGAGCTCAAAGAGAAGAAGGCTCGCGTTGAAGACGCCATGCACGCGACCCGTGCGGCGGTTGAAGAAGGCATCGTGCCTGGCGGCGGCGTGGCGTACGTGCGCGCGCTCAAGGCCCTCGATGCGATGAAGCTCGAAGGTGAGCAGGCCTTTGGCGTCGAGATCGTGAAGAAGGCGATCGTGCAGCCGTTGTGGAAGATCGCGACCAACGCCGGCCACGAAGGCGCCGTGGTGATCAACAAGGTCAAAGAAGGCACTGGCGCGTTTGGCTTCAACGCCCGCACCGATGTCTACGAAGACCTCGAGAAGGCCGGCGTCATCGACCCGGCCAAGGTGTCTCGCTCGGCCCTGCAGAACGCGGCATCGGTTGCCTCGCTCCTGCTGACCACCGAGGCGATCATCGCCGACAAGCCCAAGAAGTCGAAGAAGGCCGGCGGCGGGTCGATGCCCGACTACGGTGGCGACGACATGGACATGTGATTCACTGATTTTCGGTGAGTTGCAGAGAAGGCGCCTCGATTCTCGAAAGATGAGAATCGGGGCGTTTCCGCATTTTGAGCCTCCGAATTGCGCACGAGTCTCTGCCAGGGGTTAGAATTTCGCTCCCTTCTCTGACCCGAGACCTCCTGTGGCCCAAACTCCTGCAATTCAAGCCCGTCGTGCCGATGCTTCCGGAGCCGGTGCAATCCCCACTCGTAAAGAGCTCGAAACGCTTTCAAAGCGTCTCGATGGGGCGATGGCCGGTACCGCCCGGGCGAGGGAGGTTCGAGACATGATCTACGCGGAGCTCGGCGCGATAAACAAGCCGGGGGTCTACACGCCTAAAAGCCCGGCGCTCAAGAAAGAGATCGCCACTCTGCAGGCCCGCTTGGCGCCGGCCGACGCGGCCTTGCAAAAAGAGCTCGGCAAGCAGTACCAGGTCGAGCAGCAGGTGACCGCGGCGCTCGACAAGATTGCACCCGATCGGGAGCGATCGTACGGGGGCGGCATGGGCCCTCACGGGCGCAGCCCTCAAATTTGGATATCCACTGCTGAACAGTTAAGCGCCGTGCTGTCTCAGACGAAGTAGGAGTCGGGGCGTTTTCAGGCTCGTACGGTATGGTGCCGGCGAATGTTTGGTCTGCCTCGCTTCTGTCTCTTCGCGTTGCTGCTCGCGGCCTGCCCAGGCCCGGCCGATGATGACTTGGTGTGCCCTTCGAGCCCCTCCGAGGTGACGCTCAGCTCGGGGTTGCAGCGCGAGGTGTTCGATGCCGACTGCAAGACCTGTCACAACCCCCAAGACGTCAGCAGCGGTGACTTCTCGACCGTCGAAAAAACCCGGGAGTGGACGGTCAATCGCAAATCGCAATTCGCGGGCACCGGCGCTCTGAAGGTGGTCGACCCGAAGAACCTGGCCAACAGCATTCTGTGGCTCAAGGTGCTCGGCGGCGACGCCACCGGCAAGAAAGGCCCGGGTGGAGAAAAAGTCTACGGGGCGATGCCGCTGGGGACCACTTTGACCGCGGCGAAGAAGGCCTCCCTCAAGAATTGGATTTGTTCAGGGGCCCAGTGAAGCGGCTGCTCGGCGTGCTCGGGGCGGCGGCTGGGCTGGCGTTCGGGCTCTTCGTTTCGTTCAACGCGACCAAGGTGCACGACTGGCGGCAGCTCGATCGCGGCATCGAATACCGGGTGTTTCGGCTCGCGCTGGTGCCGCTGACCGGCGATGGGCTGCTGCACGTGGTTCGGCTCGACCCGGCGCGGGTGAGCTTCGAGCTCGGGCTGCGCTCAGAAGACGGGTCGCTCCGCACGGCCGCCGACTGGGCATCGCGCCAGGGGTGGTCGGTTGTCTTCAACGCCGGCATGTACGAGACCGATTTGCGTACCAACGTCGGGTACTTGCGGCACCGCGGGCACCTCAACAACCCGAGGTGGAAGGTGAACTTCGAGGCAGTGTTGGCGCTCGACGGGGCCGACGGCGGTATCGCGCTGCTCGACCGTGATGCGCCCACCTTCGCCGCCGAGTCAGCCGGGTATGACACGCTGGTGCAGAACCTGCGCACGGTCAAAGCGCCCGGCACCAATGTCTGGGAGCCCAACGACCGCATGTGGACCGAGGCCTCCGTCGCGCAAGATCGCGAAGGTCGAATCTTGTTCTTGTTCACCGGTACGAGGTTCAACCAGTCAGAGCTCAACGACCGCATTCTGGCGCTGCCGCTCAACATCGTGCGAGCGATGCACGTCGAAGGGGGCCCCGAGGGCAGCCTCTCGATTCACACGCCGGTCATGACCGTCGACCTCGACGGCGAGACCGCGCTCGGCAAGACCCATCAGTGGGAAATACCGAACGTCATCGGCGTGCGTTCGAAACCGTAAGCAAAGGTCACTCACCGCACAGCAACATCGTGGCCTCATGTCCAAGCCACTCCGCAACCGTGCTATGCGCCAAGGTAATCGGCGGAGCCTCTTGCTCGACCTTGAACACCCGCCCCGTCACCGCGCTCACGATGATGAGCTCATGCTCTTGCATCGCTACCGTGACCCACTCGTCCGACAGAATCTCCTCGTCGTACACGCCAGCGTCGTCCCACAGCGCGTCGTACTCTCTGAGCCACCGCACCGCGCCGAGCATCCACTTTCTGGCTTCGAGGCTGCGCTTCGCGCCCAAAAACTCGAGAAACCCGAAGAATCGGTCTTGCGGCTTCTTCTGCCCATCGGCCAGCGACCACAGCGCCTTCACCTCGGGAGGCAGGGTGAGGTTCATCGCCGCCTCGACCTCGTCAATCACCTTGGGTGACGCCGGCCCGCGCAGCGTCTTCGTCGTACTTGAGGCCCCGGCAGCCATCGCATCGAGCAGCGTCTCGAACGCAGGGCGAACCACCGAGCCGTCACGCGGCACCACGCTCGGCATACGCTTCGGCAGCAGGTCGCGACGACCGGTGCTCGCACACATTCGCAGCAGCTTTCGCTCGACGGGTCGGTCGGTCTTTGCCGCCTCGAACCAGGCCCTCAACGCCCCTCGTGGCTCAGGCCCAGAGACGAGAATCAGCAGCTCGATGAATCGCAGCGGCACCTTCGGGCCGAACGATGAAGCACCCTCGATCGCCTCGACGAACACCGCATCGTCTGCCAACCGCCCAAGCGCGCTGCCGTTGGTGACCAGCGAGAGCACCTGCTCAATCGACTGCTTCCACTCCCGTTTTTCAATCAGCACGGTCATCGCGGTACCGATGCCATTGGGCTCGAAGCTCCAGGCCTGAAGCAACGCGGCCCGCGTGTCAGCCGGAGCGTTCGCCAGGTTGAACACCCACGCCGCGTCATTCTTGGTGAACTGCCGCAGCGTGTGAATGCACGCGACCACCGCCGCGGCGGGAGCCTTCTGCACGAAGCAGTCGCGCACCGCTTCGACCAGCATCTCGGGCTCCGCGCTGCGAACGACCCTGATGCACTCTCGCAACGGCCACTTCGCGCGCTCGAGCCCCTCACGGGCCTTGGCCCACGCCCGCGGAGGCGTCAGCGGAATCAGCGTCTGTGTCTCGAGGTCGATGACCTGCCCATTGATGATGACTGGCATGCCCCGCCTGTACCCTTGACCTGCCGGTCACTCGTGCCCTGTGACCGGTCAATTCACGCCAGCGAAAGCCACCGTTGCCCCTGCGTCTTTCGAGCGAGGCGCTCGGCGCGGCGAGCCCGGGCCTCCTCGGCCGCGTGGCGCTCGTTTTCATTCGTGATTTCAAGGGCTGGCACCGGCAGCCGGCGGCCCTCTTTGTCGAGGGCGACGAACGTCAGCAGGGCGCTCGTAGTGAGCTGCTTGGCCCCGGTAAGCGGTTCTTCTGAATGCACCGAGACGCCGATCTCCATCGAGGTGTTGAAGGTCGCGATCACCCGGGCCTTGAGCGTCACCGCCCAGCCCACCTTGATCGGTGCATGAAAGTGCAAATCGTCCATCGAGGCGGTCACCACGGTCTGCCGGCAATGCCGCTGGGCACAAATGGCCGCGCAGATGTCGATCCACCCCATCACGCTGCCTCCGAAGGCCGCGTTGAGGGCGTTGGCGTTCGACGGCAACACCAGCTGCACCATTTCAGTCGCCGAATCAGCTGCTCGTCGGGTGGTCGTCATGTGTGTGCCTTCTTCACTTCGCCAAGAATGTGCTGACCTTGTCGAGAAACTCGTCACGGCCACGGCCAGCGCGAATGTCGAGCGAGGTCACGTCGAAGGTGAGCACGTCGATGCCGTACTTGCCCGCCAACACCATCGGGAAGGTGGCGTAGTACCCGTTGAGGCCGCGCAAGAACGACGAGGCGATGCCTTTTTCTTCTTCGCGCCCGCGCTTCTTGATGCGCTCGAGCAGCACCTCGACCTTCGGCACGTCGAAGCAGATCACCTTGTTCGGGTGAGCCACGCTCTTCGCCGTTCGCTTGAAGTACTCGAAGTACAGGTCGAGCTCGGTATCGGTCATGAAGCCGAGGCCGTGCAGGTACTTGGCGAAGATCTCGGGGTCTTCGTACAGCGTGCGGTCTTGAATGCACGACTTCGGCACGTTGTGAATCAGCTCATGGTGCTCGACGCGCTTGATCAAGAACTCGAGCTGCAACGTGAAGCTCCAGCGCTTCATGTCGCGGTAGTAGTCTTTCAAGAATCGGTTATCGATGACCGGCTCGTCGAACAGCTCGTAGCCGAACTTCTGGCTTAACATCTTCGCCGCGGTTGTTTTGCCGGCGCCGATGTTGCCGGCCATCGCGATGAAGTGCTTCTGCGCTGGGCCCTTCTTTTTCTTGGTGGCCATTCGTGCGCTCACGCCGCCCAGTCGAGAACGACCTTGCCGCTTTGGCCCGTGCGCATCACCTCGAAGCCGGCCTTGAACTCGGCCGCAGGGTAGCGGTGCGTCACCGCCGGAGTGATGTCGAGCCCGCTCTGCAACATCGCGGTCATTTTGTACCAGGTCTCGAACATCTCGCGGCCGTACACGCCCTTGAGCACCAGACCCTTGAAGATGACCTGGCTCCAGTCGATCGCGATTTCACCCACGGGTATGCCGAGAATCGCCACGCGCCCGCCGTGGTTCATCGTCTTGAACATCTGGCGAAAGGCCGAGCCGTTGCCCGACATCTCGAGGCCGACGTCGAAGCCCTCGGTCATGCCGAGCGACTTCATCGTGTCTTCGAGTGAGGCTTTCGACACGTTGACCACTTTGGTGGCACCCATCTTCGTGGCGAGGTCGAGCCGGTACTCGTTCACGTCGGTGACGACCACGTGCCGCGCGCCGACGTGCCGGCAGATCGCCGCCGCCATCACCCCGATCGGGCCCGCTCCGGTGATCAACACGTCTTCGCCGACCAGGTCGAACGAGAGCGCGGTGTGCACCGCGTTACCGAGCGGGTCGAAGAACGAGGCCACCTCGTCGGTGATCTCTTTGGGTATGCGAAACACGTTGAACGCGGGTATCGCGACGAACTCGGCGAAGCAGCCGGGTCGGCCGACGCCGAGACCGACGGTATTGCGGCACAGGTGTCGCTTGCCCGCGCGGCAGTTTCGGCAGGCGCCGCAGGTGATGTGACCCTCGCCCGAGACGCGCTCACCGACCTTGAACCCGGTCACTTCGCTGCCCAGCTCGGCGATTTCGCCCATGAACTCGTGGCCGATGTGCATCGGTACCGCGACGTTGCGCTGGCTCCACTCGTCCCAGTTGTAGATGTGTACGTCGGTGCCGCAGATGCCGGTCTTGCGCACCTTGATCAGCACGTCGTTCGGGCCGACCCTCGGCACCGGCACCTCTTCCATCCACAGACCTGGTTCTTTTTTGGCTTTGACGAGCGCTCTCATTGAATGACTCCCAAGGTTTTGCCCACTTTGATGAACGCGGCGATGGCGCGATCGATGTCATCACGCGAGTGCGCCGCCGACATTTGCGTACGAATGCGAGCCGCCCCGTTCGGCACCACGGGGAAGCTGAAGCCGATGACGTAGATGCCCTCGGCGAGCATCGCTTCGGCGAATTGGCCGGCGAGCTTGGCGTCTCCCAGCATCACGGGGATGATTGGGTGCCCCTCACCGGCGAGCTTGAACCCGGCCGCGGTCATCTTGGCGCGAAAGTGGGCCGCGTTCTCACGCAGCTTCACCCTTCGGTCGTCGCTCTTCTCGAGCAGGTCGAGGCACTTGAGTGAGGCATGGGCGATGGCGGGCATCAGGGTGTTCGAGAACAGGTAGGGGCGGGCACGTTGTCGCAGCAGCGCGACGATCTCCTTGCGGCCAGAGACGTAGCCACCCGAGGCTCCGCCCAGCGCCTTGCCGAGCGTGCCGGTCAGAATGTCGATGCGGCCCATCACGCCGCGAAGCTCGTGCGACCCACGGCCTTTTTCGCCCGTGAACCCGACCGCATGCGAGTCGTCGACCATCACCAGCGCGTCGTACTTCTGGGCCAGGTCGCAGACCCCCTTGAGGTTGGCGATGATGCCGTCCATCGAGAAGACGCCATCGGTGACCACGAGGGTGAAGCGGGCGCCACCGGCTTTGGCTTCTTTGAGCTTGGCCTCGAGGTCGCCGAGGTCGTTGTTGGCGTAGCGAAAGCGCTTGGCCTTGCAGAGCCGAATGCCGTCGATGATCGAGGCGTGGTTGAGCGCGTCTGAGATGACCGCGTCTTCTTCACCCAGCACAATCTCGAAGACGCCGCCGTTCGCGTCCCAGCATGACGAGAAGAGAATCGTGTCTTCGGTGCCCAGAAACGCGGTCAACCGCTCCTCGAGCGCCTTGTGGGGAGCTTGCGTACCGCAGATGAACCGCACCGAGGCCATGCCGTACCCGAAGCGGTCGAGGCCTTCTTTCGCGGCGGTCACCAGCTCTTCTGAGTCAGCGAGCCCCAAATAGTTGTTCGCGCAGAAATTGAGCACCTGGGCACCACCGGTGACGGTGATGTGGGCACGCTGCGGTGACGTGATGACCCGCTCGTTCTTCTGCAAACCCTGGTCGCGAATCGAGTCGAGCTGCGACTGCAAATGCTGCTGAAAGCGCACGTTCATGTGGCCCGCTGAGCTAGCATTATTTGGGCAGACATGAATGAGACTTCCATCGGGGCGTTGGTCGCCCAGGCCCTTCAAGGTGCCGAAGACGACGCGGTGGCCTGGGAGGCCGTGCGGTCACTTCAGGCGCTGGGCACCGACGACGTGTTCGACGCGGCGCGGTTGCTGCTGCAGTCGCCCGAGGCCAAGCAGCGAGCCCGCGGAGCCGATATTTTGGGTCAGCTGGGGTCTCCCAACCCGAGCCGCGCCCTCGAAGCGCGCTGCGCCGATTGCCTGCTCGAGCGAGTCGCGAGTGAGACCGATGAGACCGTGCTGCTGTCGATCGGGGTGAGCCTGGGGCACTTGCAAGACCCGCGAGCCCCCGACGCGATGGCGCCGCACGCGAAGAACCCGTCGTCAGACGCGAGATTCGGCGTGGTGATGGCGCTGCTCAACCATGACAGCGATCTCTCGGTCTCGACGCTGATTGCCCTCGCGCGCGACCCTGATGACGATGTGCGCAATTGGGCGACCTTCGGGTTGGGCACGTCGCTCGCGATGGTCGATACGCCCGAGGTGCGCGAGGTGCTTCGCGAGCGGCTGAGCGATTCGAATTCAGAGATTCAAGGCGAGGCGATGACCGGCCTGGCCTCGCGGCGAGACCCGACCGCGCTCGAGCCGATTCGACGCGAGCTCTCAGCCGAGGCGCCGCGTGCGTTCGCGGTCGAAGCCGCCGGGTTGCTAGGCGACGGGTCGCTGCTCCCGTTGCTCAACGCACTGAAGACGAGCTCGCAGCCGGGCTACTTCGACTCGATGCTCGACGACGCCATTGCCGCGCTTCTCGCGTCTGAACGCGAGTCCTTCTCAACATCGGGTGAAGGGCGCTAACTTCGGCGCCTCTCGCATGCGTTCTGGCAAACTCCCGCGGTATGGCGATCGTGTCGCTCTCGGTAAGGCGAAGCTGCAAGTCAGCCCGTTTTGCATCGGCATGACCCGTGACTCGAACGTCATTGAGGCTGCTTTTGACCTCGGCATTAATTTCTTCTTTCTCAGTACTGACCTTCATTGGGGTCAGTACGAGTCGAACAGGGTCGGTCTGAAGAATCTCTTTAAACGCCCGGGAGCGCGAGATCAGGTCGTCGTGTGTGCGAGCTCCTACATGATTGCCGCGACCTTTACCCACGGCGCGTTTCGCGAAACGGTTGAGGCGATTCCAGGGCTCGGGCACATCGACATCGTCTGCGCCGGAGGCATGTACTCCCAAGACACCGCGCGCCGCATGCCCATCTTGGAGCAATTTCTCGAGCAAAAAACGTTTGGGAGCCGGGCCCTCGCGGCCAGCTATCACGAGCGCGAGGCGGCGCGCACTGCACTGGTCACGCACTCGGTCGATGCGGCTTTTGTTCGATACAATCCCCTTCACCATGGCGGGCGTGCTGACCTGTTTCCGCTTCTCCCGAGTGATGCGGCGCCCCTCTTCGCTTTCAAGACCTCCGACGGGTACGTGGCCCCAGAAGTGTTGAAGCAGCTCGGCCTGGAGGACGACCATTGGTTGCCCTCGCGGTCAGATTTCTACCGGTATGCGCTCACTGAAGAGAAGCTCGACGGCATTCTGTTTTCGCCGACGCAGGTCGAGCATCTTCATCAGATCGCCGGCGCCCTCGAAAAAGGCCCGCTCCAGCCCGAGGAAATCGAATATCTGGAGACCCTGTCTCTCCACGTGCACTCCCCACCCAGCACTGACCCGTCGGTATCGACCTGATGCTTGGGCGCACGCTCGGCGATTTCGTCGTCACGCAACGCCTCGGAGAAGGCGGCGGAGGCGATGTGTACCGTGCGGAGCAGGTCACGCTTGGCCGCGAGGCCGTGATCAAAGTGATGAACCGCAGCGCCCAGTCGAGCGGCAACGGCGCCGAGCGGTTCTTGCGAGAAGCGCGCTTGGCGTCACAGCTCGATCACCCGTTTGCTGCGCACGTCTACGGGTTCGGCACCGAGCCCGACGGCGTGCTGTGGATTGCGATGGAGTTGGTGCGCGGTACTGCCCTGAACACGGTCATTCGGGAGCAAGGCAAGATTCCCCTCGCGCGGTTCGTGCCTTTCTTCGAGCGTCTGTGTGAGGTGCTCCACGCGGCACACGAGCAGGGCATCGTGCATCGCGACGTGAAGCCGGCCAACGTCATGGTGATCAGCCGCGCGGGCCGCTTGATGCCGAAGTTACTCGACCTGGGCATTGCGCGCAGGGGCCCTGAAATCACCGAGCAGTCGAGGGCGATGTCGGGCGCCGACACGCGCTCCGGCACTGAAACGGGGCCGTTCAAGAGCAGCCCCTCCCAGACGCTCTCGACCATGCTCGCCGACTCAGAGACGCTCAACATCACGCAGGAGGGCATGCTCGTCGGCACCCCACAGTACATGTCGCCCGAGCAGTGGTCCGATGCTTCCTCGGCGGACGCTCGGTCTGACATCTACAGCCTCTCGTTGCTCGCCTATCAGGCGATCACCGGCAAAACCGCGTTCGGGGGGAGTTCGCTGCGTCAGTTGGCCATGGCCCACGCGGCCAAGCCACTCCCGGCGCTGCCCGAGGGGTTGCCCTCCGAGGTGTATGACGTGCTCGCCCAAGGTGCGGCGAAGCTCCCCGAAGATCGATTCGCGACCGCGATCGAGCTGGGGGCCGCTCTGCGGGCCGCTTCTGGTCTCGGGGTCGAGGCGTTCGCTCTGCCGCAGCTCGACGAGGGCCTGCGAGAAAATGTCCTAGGCGAAGCGCCGCAGCCCATCGCAGAAGCGGCTGCGCTCCTCGAGAGCGCCAGAACACCCAAGCAGCAGCTCGAAGCGGTGCTGATGCTTCGGCGAGTCATCATTCGGTACCTGGCCGTCTTGGCCCTGGCGTGTCGCGGGCGCGTGGGCCCTGGGTCGACCGGCGATGCGGAGTCGGTCGTCAGGCCGCTGCGAGCGCTCGCGTCAGGCAAGCTGACCGATGAGGCGTGGTTGTCTCTCGCAAAGGAGCTTTGCCGACCGTTTGCCTTTCGGAAGGGCGCATACCCCTTGCCAGAGTTGGTTGAGCTCTTCTTTGCCGGTGATTCTGACGCAGAGGTCGGAGCGGGTTTCGCAGCCATCAGCGCGATGGACGCCCTCGACCTGCCCGCCAAAGACGCGCCCGACGACGTCGTACATGCCGCGCTGCTCAAGCTCGTGCCTGCGGTCGGCACGGTGCTGCAGAGCATGGCCTTCATCTTCGACTATGTCTTGGTGGTCAAACACGAAGACACCGAGCGGTGGATGGGGGCTCGTCGGGCTCGGCGCGTTCGACAAGATCTCCTTGCGGCAACCATGCCTCCGGTCGGAGTGCCATTTCTGGTCGACTCGGTGGGGCTGCCGGCGTTGCTGCTCGGGCCATTACTTCAGGTGTTTTCACCTGGTTCGGGCTTGGCCGATGAGCTTTTTTTTCTCGACGGAGACGGGCGGCACGGCGCGCGGTTCGTCGCACTGCCAGGCCCATTCGAAGGCCAGAGCCGAGATCTCTGGGCTTGGTTCTCGCAGGCCGGCATTGATGTCAGTCGTTCGCCTGAGGCCCTGGCCGAGCTCGACAAGCCTCCGTACAAGGGCCTCTCGACGTTCAGCCCAGATGACGCCGACAACTACTTCGGCCGCGAGCGAGAAGCCGAGTCGTTTGCCAATCGACTCCGGCTCTCTCCGCTGCTCGCCGTCATCGGGCCCTCGGGCTCGGGCAAATCGTCATTCGTGCTCGCAGGCGTTTTGCCGCTGCTCCCTCAAGGGTGGCGCGCGATCGTGACCCGACCGGGGGCAACTCCTTTCGAGGCGCTCGCTCAAAAGTTGGGGCTGCTTGCCGGGGGCGTTACTCCTGAGGTCGTGGTGGCGTCGCTCAGAGGAGGCGAGTCATTGCTGGTGGTCGTCGATCAGTTCGAAGAGCTCGTGACCCTCTGCGGAGACCTCGAGGTACGACAGGCCTTCGCCTCGATGCTGGTCAAGATGGCTGAGCATCAGAGCGGTCGGCTGCGGGTCGTGCTGACGTGCCGAGACGATTTTCTCATACAAATTCAGCAGCTGGCGGCGCTGCGCGACCGGCTGTCATCGGTGTTGCAGCTCCTTGGCACCCCGGCCAAAGAAGAGCTGCTTCGCGTCGTCACCGAACCTGCTGCGCGGCTCGGTTACGGGTTTGACGATCAAAACCTGGCCAAGAAGATGGTCGACGAAGTGGCCGAGTACCCGGGGGCCTTGGCTTTGCTCTCGTTCACCGCCAGCCAACTGTGGGAGCTCCGCGACCGGCACCTGCATCAAATGCGAGCGAAGACGTACGAGGCCCTCGGCGGTGTCGGTGGTGCTCTGGGTCATCACGCTGAGATGACGCTGGCGCAAATGTCTGTCGATGAAGCCAAGCTCGTGCGCGAGGCCTTTCGGCAATTGGTTACAAGCCAGATGACACGAGCGGTTCTTTCACGAAAAGAAATGCTCGACATTCTAGGCGACAGCCCCGCCAGCAAATCGGTTCTTGAGAAACTGGTACTCGCCCGACTGCTGGTCACCTCGGAGGACGCGAGCGGCGAGGACCGGGTCGAAATCATTCACGAGGCGTTAATCGTCTCATGGCCCAGGCTCGTCGGTTGGCTCCGTGAAGATGCCGAAACCGCGCGGCTTCGAGATTCGCTCAGAACGTCTGCCAAACAATGGGCCGAGCGAAACAAGCCCTCGGGTCTGCTGTGGAGAAAAGAAACGCTCGCCGAGTACCGTGTGTGGCGAGCCCGCTTCGGGGGCCGGCTGACGCGGCTTGAAGAAGAGTTCGCTTCGGCTTCACTCGGAGATGCGGCGCGTGCACAGACCGTACGCCGCGCCCTTGCACTGGCCGCATTCATCAGCTTGGCGGTGGGCCTGGTACTGGTTTTTCGCGCCTACCGCAGTGCCGATGCGAGCGCTCACGAGGCGAAGAATCGGTTGCTCACTCTACGAATGGAGCAAGGTCGACTGGCGCTGCTCGATCAAAAACCGCTCGAGGCCGCAGCCTACTTAGCCGCGGGGAGCACGCCCGTACCCTCACAGTCGTACCTCCACATGAAGAACTTCGCTGATTGGGTTGGTCGAGGTCGGCTCGGCATCAAACAAAAGAAAACTGGTCTGACGCGCCTAGCTGCTGCCCCCAGTCAGGCGGCCGTCGCGGCCATGGGCATTGGGGGAGGCTTGCTCGTCGATCTAACGAACGGGATGACGACCGACCTGCCTGCAGGAAATGGAGCCTATCTCAGCGAAAACCGTCTGCTCTTTGCGACGCGAGACACGTTTCTCACCGAAATGGTCGACGGCGGCTCACGACAGATCGAGGTCGGTCAGCCCATGTGGGAGGTCTTCCCTGGCGCTTCTGGGTGCGTTGGCATTGCGACCGCCATCGGGACGAAGGGGGTTGCTCTGGTGGACGACGCCCCTCTGGTTGTCATTCCCAATTCCAAATCACCGGTCATTACAACTCTCTGCTCTGCGAAGGGGCTTATCGTCGCATTCGCTGGTAAGCAGCCGGCCGACGACGCCTCTTTTCGTGGTCTCACGATTGTAGACCGCGGCAAGAAGCCCGAGAAGAGAACCACGCTATTCGGCAGCGAGGTCATCAACTCAGTCAGCTTTGCCGAAAATGAGGACCTCTGGGTGGCAAGTTATGCTGGCGTTATTCGCAGGTTGCGTTCGACGGGTAAACTGCTTTGGGAAACAGCGATTCTCAAACCGACGCAACAGTTGCTCCCGAACCCCGCGGGCTCGCGGCTGGCAGTCCGCTCTGGCGGCGATGTTCTTATTCTTGATGCGAAGACAGGCAGGGTGACCCAAACGGTTTCATTGTCTACCGAGACCTTGGTCGCAGTTCGATGGTCGAGTAACGACGAGGTCCTGGTCGGGCTAAAGAGCGGTGAGATTCAACGTGTCGATGCCGATCTGGGTCGAGTCGTATGGACGTATTACGGCTCGACAGATCCGGCGAGTGATCTGGTCGTGCTGCCACGGCAAGATCGTTTCGCCACTGTGACCAGGGACGGAACGCTTTCGATCTTTGATGGCAAGACGAACGGTACCGCGAAGACCCTGGTACCGACAGGGGTTCTCGGTGCCTGGAGCAGCTCCAGCGGAGATTCGACTGTGTACGCGACCGCCGATGGGTGGTTCGAGTTGGCTTCGCACGAGCGCATTGCCGACGGGCTGACTCCGCATGGATCCACACTCGCAGCCGCGGTGACCACACGAGTCATTGCCGTCGCAGACGCTGACACGCTCTCCCTCGTTGATCGCGGTACTCGGAAAGTTCTCTTCACTGCCAACCTCGAGGTGGCCCTCAATACCCTTTGGTTCGATCCGGCGACGCGAGTTGTCGCCGGTGATACCTATGATGGCCGCATAGTGGTCTTTGAACTTGCTCGACCACAACCGCGGTACTTGAGAGACCCGAAACGTCAACTCACCGGGGGAGTCTTCACCAAGGACTCAAGCCATCTGGTCGTAGGCACCGATCGAGGCACCCTGCTTACTTACGGGTACCCGTCATTGGCGTTTGAGAAGGAGACCCCCGCGCACAATGGGACCTCGGAGATTCGATTTCCCAGCGATACAGGGACAGTGTTTTCAGTCGGTTTCGACGGCGCGATCATCGAGTGGGATCTGGAGGCAATGACTCAAGTCGGGGTGGTGAGCGGTCTCAAGGCCAAGCGCATAGGCGTTAGCAACGTCGTAGCCAAAGGCGAACTGCTGTCTGTCTATTTCAGCAGTGGGGAGTGGGTGGTTGTTCACCGCACCTCGAGCGTCGTGCAGTCACGGTTCACGTACCCATTTGACTTCGCAAGCGTCGCCGCTTCGCCCGATCATTCTTTGTTCTTCGCGGCGACACAGAAACGTCAGTTGGTGAGTGTGCCCGCGTGGGTGCCCACAGACTTCCCAACTTGCGCACCTACGTACGTACTCGAAGGCGATCAGCTCACTAAGAATACCGAATTGAGTACTTGCGAGTATCGTTGATTTGTAAGCAATTGAATTAATTGACGCGAAGGCCCGCTGTCTTTGGCCCAAATACTGCTCCATTCTTATCGCAGCCCAACCCAAGGAGAATTTTGATGAAACTTAAGCCCCTGAATCTGAAACTGATCAAAACCCTCAACAACGGCGAGCTCAAGAACGTCGTTGGGGGCGTAGCTACCGGGTCCTGCTGCGGCGCGTAAGCCGAGCACTTAGACAATCGAGACAACCCCTGGCTCTCTTGGGAGCCGGGGGGTTTTCTATTGCCCACGTCAATTGGCAGCGCGGGCTCGGGTTACTGCACCTGGCTACAGCCCCGGCACATCGACGCAGTCGCTCGCGTTGCCCGAGGTCATGCCACCCAGCCAGTCTTGCTTGAAGTAGGTCACGGTGAACGCTGCGTCCCAGCACTCGGTTTGGCTTGCGCCGGCCAGCGTACCCGTTTGAATCGACCCGACCGACCGGCCCGCGCCGCTGGGCAACCACATCGCGTTGATCTTGCTCGATGAGATCTGCGCATTGTCGGGAGTCGAGATTAGAAACTGCAGCGCCCCCGACGCGTCGGCCAATTCACGCGAGGTGTACCCGATCTTCGAGAGCCCCGACGCGTTGCCCGAGCTGAACGTGAACAGCATCGCCACCGTGTTGGGGAAGACGTCGGTCGCGTACGACACCGAGATCTCGTCGAGCGCCTCGAGGCCCGCGTCGATCTTGATCTTCGACTTGAAGTCTTTGATGTGCACGGCGAACGAGCCTTGCCCGCGCGTCAGGCTCATCGTCGGGTTGAACGCTCCAGAGACAATCGAGAAGAAGTCTTCACCAATCTTGTGCGAGTCGAGCGACCAGGTGAATGACGCGTCGTCGGTCTGGGTGATGACGAGCCGAAACTCGAAGCCCGGGTTGTTCGTGTCGGCGTACGGCCCCCAAATTCTCGAGCTCGTCGCGCGTGTCGTCGGAGGGTATTTTCGAATCGCATCGACCGCCCCGAGAATGTTGTCGATCATGCCGTTGAAGTCGCTCTTCGCCTTCTTGGCGTCGGCATAGGCCGTCGAGGGGTCACCGACCGAGAGCCCGTCACGGCGCGTCTCGACCCCAGTCAGCGGGGCGCTCGAGGTGGTGCTGGTCGGCAACTTCGATTTGAGCAGGTCGCGGTCGGGCAGGGCGTTCGCGAAGTCGAGGTCTCGATTCGACCAATTGCCGCCACAGGCCGTCGCCAACACCACTGCGCTGAAAATCAGAGCTCGCATCGTCATCACTCCCGAAACTCGTAATCGAGCAGCAAGCCAACTTCGGCGTACCCCAGGTTTCGCGTCTCATCGACGTTGTACAAGAGGTAGTGAACCCGCGCCCGCGCCACGGCCGAAAAGCTGGTGCTGATGCGGTACTTGAGGCCCCCCGACAGCCCGGGGCTCATCGTGGTGAAGGTCTGCGCCGCCACGGTCGACCCCGTAAAGGTGCGCGACATCACGTTGATCGCGAGGTGAAAGCCGACGAACGGTATCCACCTGCCCTGCGAATTCCACTCGTAGAAGAGCGCTGCCCCGAGGCTGAGTATCGAATACGTGTAGGCAAGCCCGGTCTGGTACGCGGTGTTCACGCTGCCGCTCGACCACCCGTAGAGCACGTCGCCGCTCAGCCCGAAGCCCTTGCCGAAGAAGTTGTGCATCGAGATCTCGCCGCCCACCAACGGAGCGGAAGGAAAGTACCCCCCCGCCGTGGTTGGCCGGTCGAACACCGCCTGGTACGCGCCCGAGGCCGAGACGCTCCAGTGCCGGCTGAACGACGAGCTGATGCCGGTGCCCTTGACCGGGTCGTCGCTGAACTTCGCGTCGCGAAAGGCGGCCTCGTTGAGCACGGTCACTTCGCCGTCGCGCACCGCGAAACCTCCGATTCGCAAGCGGTCGGGCAAGCGGCGTTTCACCACGTAGGCGCCCGGAGGCAGCGCGATGATGCGCTCCGCGTCACCTTTGATCAGCTCGGCGACCACCACTCCGCGAGGGTCGATCAAAAAGTACGTGCCCTTGGGGGCGGTCGCTGGCACGCGCAGGCCCTCTTTGCGTTGCACCACGTCGGTGAGCACGAGGTCTCCGTTACCGGCGAGGTCGAAGCTGAAGGTGGGGTGCTGTGGGCCACCCGAGCTGTCGGCCGTCGAGGCGACCGTGCGCTCGTAGGCGTAGGCATAGGCCTCTGACAACGAGACGCGGCCATCGACGTTCTGGTCAGCGCTCCCAATGAGCCCGGTGGCGAGGTGGTACGAGAAGTACGAAGCACCGATCAGGTCTGACTCCTGCGAGTCTTCATCGCTCGCGCTCGACGTGAGAATCACCAACCCCTTCGCGGCGCGGGTCGCATCGGTCTCGACCTCGAACGCTGGCGCTTTTCGCACCCCCTTGGTTCGGGTCATCGCCCCCGAGCGGCAGGCATCGAACACCGCCACCCGAATGTCGGCCGGGCCTTGCGCGAGCCGGGCCTTGACCGACTCCATCGGCAACTTCGAGCCGCCCAGTCGCAGCGAGCCCTCTTTGGCGTGACCTGAATAGTAGAAGAAGAACGCGGTTCGCTCGCCCCGGGCCCGCGCGTCACGCGACATTCGCTCGAGCTCACCGAGCGCGGTCAACACGTCGTCGGCAGAATCATCGAGCAGCAGCATCGCGTCTTCAGCCCTCACGCCTCCGAGGCGCACCAGCACGTCGTGCAGCCGGGTCGCGTCGTCGCGCGAATAGAGGAGCGTGCGCGTGCCTTCTCCGCCCTCGTTGTTGCCGACGAAGAGCGCGAAACGATGCACCGGGCCGACGGGCGTCTCACCCGCGGCCACCGAAGCGGCCAACACCAGTGGGAGAATTTTGATCACGGCTTGAGAAACGTGCGCTGAAATTGCTCTCCGGGAAGCTCGAGGTCGGTCATTCGCGCCACGTCTCCGTGGGCGGCGTCGTACGCGGTTTTCGCGGCCTGCGAAACGGTGTCGAGCGTGAGCGGTGATTGGCTCAGCACGACCACCAGTCGCTCGAGGCCTTGCCCCGTGAATTCGAGGCTGTCGGGCAACCAGGCGGTGCCGTTGACGCTCAGGCTGCGCCCGTTCTCGAGGTAAATCGGGGTCACCATGCCCCGCTCATCGATGCTCACCACCATCGCGTACCGCCACACGCCCGCCGTCAGGCCAACCCTGACCCGTTCTCCCGGAGCCAGCGCCTCGGGCTCGCCCGCCGCCTGCCGCTGACCACCACCACCCGCCACCACCAGGTCTACCGAGGCGCCGCCTTTGACCCGGTTGGTGGTCGTCTCTGACGAGCGCGACACCGCGAAGACCAAGGCCAGCGTCGCAGCCAGCGCCAGCCCCACCGTCACCGCGCGGCGTACGGGCCTGGCCGTGCGCTGCTTCACTCCGGCGGCGAAGCGCTCGAAGGGCAGCGCCTGCTCGAGCTCGCCTTGCTCGGCGACGAACGAATGCACCTTCGCCGCGCACGCCGGGCAAAGCGCCACGTGCGCCTGCACCTCGTCACCGACCGCTTCACCCGCGTGCAGCCGGCGCAGCGTCAACATCGAAGGGTGTTCGCTCATGGTTCGGCTCCCACATCATCGCGCAGCGAAATCGAGGTCTGGTCTGCGAACGCTCGCAGGCGCTTGCGAATCGTCGGCACCGAGCGCTCGAGCAGGGCGGCGACTTCTTCCAACGTCATTTCATCGAGGTAGTAGTGCACCACCGCCGATTGGGTCTCGAGGTCGAAGGCCTTGAGCGAGCGCTGCACCACGTCTCTCGCCTCGAGCATCTCTGTGCCGCCGTGCCCTTCACCACGCACCACCTGGGCCTGCTCGTACTGATCGTGCCAGGCTGCTTTTTCACCGCGCAGCACGTTGAGGCAGTGGTGCGTGGCAATCTTCAGCAGCCAGGTCAGCGGAGACGATTCACCGCGAAAGCGCCGCTCATTGATGATCGCCTTCGCGAATACGTCTTGCATGGCGTCCTCCGCCGCGTGCCCGTTTTTCAACAAGAAGCGGCACCTCCCAAACACCGCGCCGCCATATTTCGCGTACAGCTCCTCGAGCCACGCTCGGCCCGAACGTTGACCACCGTCGATGACGCCGAGCGCGCTTGGGGGCATGAGCCGACTTTACGGCGTCGCGTACTCAGCAGAAGAAAATGCACACACGCTGGCCGCCCCGTAGTTGCCGGTGGTCTGGTAGCTCGCCAACAGGTAGCGCGAGGCGAAGTTCGTGTCCCAGCACTCGGTGATGGTGGCGGCGGTCTCGAGGTCTCCCTGCGACACCTTCACGTCGGCCCGGCCCGCGCCGGTTTGCTGCCAGCGGCTGCGCACGTCGAGCTGCTCGATCTTCGCCGCGCCGTAGAAGTCTTTGTTCGCCGAGAACTCGAGGGAGCCGCCGTTGCCCGGCTGCTCGGTGTACTTGTACTTCGACGAAATCAGCTTGCCGCTGTCACCATCGCGCACGTTGGTGAACAGCGCGTCGACGGTCACGTTCGCGCTCGCCGAGACCTTCGAATACGTCACCTTCGCAGTGCCTACGTTCTGGTCGTGCTCGGGCAACTGCTGCGCCTGATCCCAATCGATCAGAAAGTCTCCGCTGCCGATCTTGGCCCCCGTCGAATGGTGTGTGCCAGAGAGAATGACCCGAAACGCCGAGTCGGGCTCGTTTTTGCCCTTGCCGACCAGCGAATACGAATAGACGTCTTTCTCGACCTGGGTGACCGTCATCTTCCACGTATTGGGTGAGAGCGCGTCGGTGTGGGGGCCCCAGGTGGCCGACGTGGCGGTGGTGGTGGTCGGCGGGTACTCGGTGATCTTCTCGACCAGCACCAGCGTCGCGGCCACGCCGGTGTTCACCAGCACGGTGACGCCACGGGTAAAGCCATAGAACGCCGCCGTGTCGCCCTCGAGGCCATCGCGCTTGGTGCCTTCACCGGTCAGCGGCTGTTGGGCCGCTCCGGGTACTTTCATCTCGACCGCGCCCGACGCGGGCACGCCATTTCGAAATTCGTCGGCGCCATCGGCATGCAGCCCGCCGCACCCACAGACCGCCATCACCACCACCGCTGAGAAGAGTTGTTTCATTTCGCGAACCTTTCGTTGCTTCGGTTTCGCTCTAGACACAGCCCTTCTTGAAAACGGAAAGGGTCGATTTCATGAAGAAAATCGAGCCATTTGGCGGGGTGTGTCTTTTGCCCACAACTCATGACACCCGCCGTCGATAACTGTCTCAGACTGCGACGCCTTTCCGCTACGGTGCGGCGTTTCGCTCGGCACATTTCGAACCAGGGGACACCACACTTATGAGCATCGCTGCGCTGAAAAAACTCGAGACCAAGATTCTTTCTGACAACAAGATCACGGGCGACGAAGCGACCGCGCTGATCAAATCGGCTAGAGACGGCGGCAGCATCACCGCCGCTGAGAAGGCCGAGATCGCGGCGTTCTTGGCGACCAACGCCTCGAAGATGGACCCCGCGGCCAAAGACATTCTCACCAAGTTCGTCGGGCTGCCCCCGGCGCCGAGCGGCGACGTGGTCAAGTCGATACCCGGGCCCGACAAGTCGAGCTTCGCTGACGACGTCGTGTTCTTGAGCCGCGATGGCTCGGTCAAGGGTGAGTCGAGCGTGCCGGCATTCACCCGCTCGTACGACGCGACCAAAGAAGGCCCCTTGCGCTTTCGTCACGGCAGCGAAGCGCCTCCCTCGACCCTCGTGGCGCCCAACGAATTGGCCGCCCTGAAGACCATCACCCCCGGCGCCTCGCTCGATGAGGCTGCCAAGGTCTTCGGCGTGAAGGTCAATGGCTTCGAGAAGATGGCCAACTCGAAAGACTTCTTCAACGCCGACGCCGACTACTGGTGGGGCAAGTGCCACGCGTGGACCTGGTCTTCACTCTCGAAGACCATCGACAAGCTGGTCGACGTGCCCGGCCCCGAAGGCGAACGCGGTCTGTGGATCGCGGGTCAATTCATGAGCCGCGCCGACCTGGGCAACTGGATGATGGCGACCGCTGACACCATCTCGGTCAACGACGGCAATGAGCTGTTCGAGAGCAACCTCTCGGCGCTCGACCTGCTCAAGGGCACGACCCAGTACATGATGAACAACGGCGGCGGCGTGGTGGCCGACGTGTTCAACGACAAGAAGAAGGGCAAGAACGAGGTGTGGAACCAGCCCTTCGTGAGCGCGAAGATCGACACCAACACCTTGAGCGCCGCGAAGGCCAAAGAGATTCTGGCGCTGGCGAAGAGCGAAGGCGTCGACGGCACGCAGGTCAAGCAGGTCAGCGTCGAAGGCACCTACGGCGTCGAGCAGAGCGACGCGCACGAAGGCGACCCGGGCACCACCTCGAAGACGTGGAACATGTACGTCGTCACCGACGCGCAGGGCAAATCGCTCACCGCCTACATGGCCGATGACGAGAAGCTCAAGGCGATGACCGGCCTGCCCACCCAGAGCAGCGACGACATCCCCGAGTACTTCTGGAAGCCGACGTTGGAGGCGCTCAACGACACCCTCGAGGGCCGCCAGAACAACACCGTCGACTTCGACGCGCACGGCAAAGAGTTCAAGTTCTTCGTTGGCACCGTGCTCAAGAACGGCGTGCCTGCCACCACCCGCACCGCGTTCGAAAAAGACCTCGCCGCGCTGCCTGCTGGCGATGTCGACGCAATCAAGGCCGGAGAGCTGGCGAAGAAGTACGGCAACGTCGCCAACGCCTACTCCCCCGAGCAGTGGAAGCGCGCGCTCGCCTCACGCGGCCTCGATGCGAAGACCTTCGGCGCTGTCTGGCCGACGAACTAAACCGTCTTCGACACGTCAGCACGACCAGAAATTCCGCCCTTTCGTTTCAGTGAGAAACGAAAGGGCGTTGTTGCGTTCGAGGTGTTAGTTGCCGCGTATGAAAAGAGCTCTTCTGACGGCAATGATCGTGTTGGTTTCGGCGTGCGCGACCTTCACTCGAAACGACGCAGAGCGAACCGTGGCCTCGGCCCTCGTCTCAGACGATCAGGAGTTTCAGCTCGGTTTGCAGGTGCATGAAGAGCTGAAGAAAGAGAACACCAAGTTCAACGAGAACCAGACGGTCGGCATCTACGTCGAGAACCTCGCGAAGAAGCTGCTCACCTCGGCTGACAAAGACCGCCCGGGCGTGTCGTGGCAGTACTTCGTCATCGACGACCCGAAAACGGTCAATGCGTTCGCGACTCCGGGTGGGCGCATCTACGTGTACACCGGGTTGTTGCTCGCGGCCGAGAACGAGGCCGAAGTCGCCGGAGTGCTCGGTCATGAAATCGGCCACGTCGTCGCCCGGCACTCGGCGCGGCAGCTCGTCGCCACCAAGGGCCTCGAGGTGGTCAGCAGCATGGCGCTTGGCAAAGAGCCCGGGCAAATCGGGTCACTCGTCGCCGCGCTGACCGGCAAGGGCGCGATGCTGGCCTACAGCCGCGAACACGAGAGCGAGGCCGACACCTACGGAGCCCGCTACTCGAACGCGGCCGGGTATGACCCACACGGGCTCTCGTCGTTCTTTCAAAAGCTCGCGGCCAAGGAGGGCAACCCGGGTATTCTCGTGTGGATCTCGACCCACCCGGCGAGCGCCGATCGCGTTCAAGCGGTCAACGCGTACATCACCGCCAACGGTCTCAACAGCACCAACCTGGGCGTCGCCGAGCTGAAGGCGGTTCAGGCGGCGCTGGGCAAGAAGTAGGTCAGCTCTTCGCTTTTTTCTTCTTCGGCGCCGCGGCCTTTTCTTCTGACCGTGGTGCGCGATGCGGGCCTTTTCGTTCAGTCTCGGCGGGCGCGTCGCTGCTGGCAGCGGTTGTCGCAGGGCTCGCCCCGGAGCGCGCGAGTGAGGCCTTGAGGGCCTCCATCAGGTCGACCACCTTGGCTTGCGGCGCGGCGACCGGCCTGAGCACCACGGTTTCACCGTTGATCTTGCGGTCGAGCAGGTCGCGCAATTTTTCGCGGTACTCGTCTTTGTATTGGTTGATCTCGAACTTGGGCTTGGCCAATTGGCTGACGAATTGGCGCGCCAGACTCAGCTCGGCGTCGCTGATGGTCGCGTCGGGTATCGGTACTTCACCCATGGGCTTCACTTCGTCGGCGAAGCGCAGTTGCTGCATCACCAGCGCCCCGTTGAGCGGGCGAAGCACGATCAGGTTTTGCTTGCCCCGGCTGACGTACTTCGCGACCGCCGCGTGCTTCATGTCGGCCAGCGCGGCGGCGAGCAGCTTGTACGCGCGCTCGGCGCCCTTGTCGGGGCCCAGGTAGTACCCGCTCTCGAAGTACAGCGGGTCGACGGTCTCGAGCGGCACGAACTCGGTGATGTCCATCGAGCGGGAGGTCGCCAGCTCGAGCTTCTCGAGCTCATCGTCTGAGACGATGATGTACTGATCTTTGGCGAACTCGTAGCCCTTGACGATGTTGTCGCGGCCGACCGGCTCGTTGGTCTCGGGGTCGTACATCTGCTGTTTGAGCCGAATCTTTTTCTCGGCGTGCAGCTGGTTGAACGAGATCTTTCCCGACGAGTCGTTCGACGAGAAAACCTTCACCGGTATGTTGACCAGGCCGAAGCTTATGGTGGCTGTCCCCATCGCACGTGCGCTCATGTCGGAGTACCGTAGATCACTTTCTGATGGCGGCCAGAATACCCCCCGTTTCAGCTGATGACATGGTGCTACAGCTCGCCGAACCGCGATCTGCCGCTTTCAGCGCGCCCGGCTGGCTGTTCGAGCTCAAGCTCGACGGGTTTCGGTTACTCGCCGAGCGAATTGCCGGCGAGGTGCGCTTGCTGCTGCGCCGGGGTCGACAGGCAGGGCACCTTTTCCCTGAAATCGCGGTGGCTTTGGGGCGCCTGCCGGGCCCCGACTTCGTCATCGACGGAGAGCTGGTCATTCAAGACGCCGACGGCCGGCCCATCTTTCAGCGGCTGCTCAAGCGCTCGACGCTGGCGAATCAGGAAGACATCGACGCAGGGGCGAGGGCCGACCCGGCGGTGTTCTTCGGGTTCGACCTGTTGATGCTCGATGGGCAAGACCTGCGTGAGCTGCCCTTGCGTGAGCGAAAGCGGCTGCTCTTCGGCCTGCTGCCCAAGGGCATCGACCAACGGGTGCTCTCGGTCGATCACGTCGAGGCCGAGGGCGAGGCTTTGCTCGACTTGGTTCGCCGACAGGGGCTCGAGGGGGTGATGGCGAAGAAGGCCGACGCTCCGTACCGCGGCGGCCGCAGCGATTCGTGGCTCAAGATCGCGCTCAAGGTCACCGGAGACTTCGCGGTGGTCGGGTACGCTGATGACTGGGGAGCGCTCTACCTCGCCACGTGGAATGGCTCGCAGTTCGTCTTCTCGGGCAAGGTGGGGTCGGGGTTCACTCCGAAGATCGCCAAGCTGGTGCATGCGCAGCTCGAGCGAACTGCCCGCCGCGCCCCCAACTGCGTGGGAGACTTGAAGGCCGAGAAAGAGGCCGTTTGGGTCGAGCCGACGCTGGTCTGCGAGGTTCGCTACAAGAATTGGCCTGAGGGCCTGAGCATTCGCGAGCCGGTGTTTCTGCGCTTTCGCGACGACAAAGACGTGCGCGAATGCCCGTCGCCTCGAGACTTCGCGCCCAGCGCACCGCCTCCGGTGGTCAAGGCGCTGAGCAACCCGACGAAGGTCTATTTCCCCGATGACGGCATCACCAAGAGTGAGGTGGTCGAGTACTACCGGGCGGTCTCGAAGTGGCTGTTGCCCTACCTCATCGACAGGCCGCTGATGCTCACCCGGTACCCCGACGGCATCGCAGGCAAGAATTTCTTTCAGAAGGCCAAGCCCGATAAAGCGCCCAGCTTCATTCGAACGGTGCGGGTGCACAGCGACGAGAACAACCGCGAGCTCGATCAGATCGTCTGCGATGATTTGAAGACGCTCGAGTGGTGCGCGGCGATGGGCACGCTGGTGCTGCACATACCGTATGCGCGGGTGGCGGCGCTCGATCGGGCCGATTGGTGCGTGATCGACTTCGACCCCAAAGAGGCCCCGTTCGCGCACGTGCTGACGTTGGCTCGCACGCTCAGGGCGATCTGCGATTCGGCGGGGCTGCCGTCGTTCGTGAAGACGACCGGGTCATCGGGTCTGCACGTGCTCGTGCCCCTCGGAGGCCAGCTCGATCACGCCGGCGCGAAGCAACTGTCTGAGCTGCTCTCGGTACTGCTGATCGCCCAGCACCCAGACCTGGCGACCAATGAGCGGTCGATGAACAAGCGAAAGGGCCGCGTGTACATCGATACCCTGCAGAACGGGCACGGCAAGGTCGTGGCGGCTCCGTTCTCGGTGCGGGCGAAGGCCAGAGCACCGGTCTCGATGAGCCTTCATTGGAGCGAGCTGACCGCTGACCTCACCCCCACGACGTTCACCATTCGCGACGCGATTTCGCGCCTCGAGAAGCATGGAGACCCGATGGCCGAGGTGCTCGTACTCAAGCCTGACCTCGGCGCGGCGCTGGCCAAGTTGGTGTCGCGGTGAAGCTGTTTCACATCACGAGTCGTGACGCGTGGCAGGCGGCGAAGGCCGAAGGGGTTTACCGCGCCCCTTCGCTGTCGACGCAGGGGTTCATTCACCTCTCTGAAGACCGGCAGTGGCCGCTCACGTTGAGGCGGTTTTATTCGGGGCAGCAGGGGCTGGTGCTGCTGGTGCTCGAGTCGAGCCTGCTTCGGGCCGAGGTGCGGTCGGAGCCGGCCGATGGTGACCACTTTCCACACCTGTATGGCGAGCTGAACCTCGATGCAGTCACCGAGGTGCGCGAGCTCGAGGCCCAGCAGCACTTCATTGGCTGAGCCGCCACGACAAGCCCAGCAGCACGAGCACGAGCGCACAGAGCAACACCACGGCGGGCCCCACCACGCCCACCACTGCGGCGACGAGCACCAGCCCCCCCGCCACCAGGTGCGGCCGGTACGAGCCCAGGCCGAGCGTCGCGCGGAAGACCGCCTGCCCCATGAGAAACAGGGCGACCCCGGCCGAGGTCGTGACCGCCAGAGCGATGCCGAGCGGCTCCACCGGGTGGTGGATGGCCGCGTTGAGCCCCGCTGCGCAGAGCACCACAGCAACGGCATCTGGGCGGCGCGCGG
>JANLPS010000330.1:0-12723 GCA_031367385.1 Archangium sp.
CGCGTACTGAGAGATGTCGACGCCATGCGAAACGGCCATCAAGATCGCCACGCCTCCGAGCACCGCGAGCGCTCCCACGCCGACGGGCAGCGAGGCCGCAACCAGGGTGCGAAAGACCAGCAGCAGCACGATCAACGCCAACGGCAGTGAGATGAGCTCAGCGCGCTGGAGGTCGACCTCGAGCGTCGAGTTCAGGTTCTCCATGAACGGAATTCGGCCGGTCGTCGTGATGTCGAGCGTGTCGGCCTTGAGCTCGGCGCGAATCGCGGGGTACGCGGCCAGCGCCTCTTTGAGCTCGCCCTTGATGGTCACCAGCGCGAAGGCGACCTTGTCGGCGGCGTTTCGTCGCTGCCCAGCGGTCTCTGCGTCGACATCGGCGGTGCTCTGAACCGAGGCGACCGTGGGGTCAGACCGCAGCGGAGCCAGCGCGGCCTCCATCGCCTGGTCGAAGTCGGGCGTGCCAGGGGCGAGGGTCTGCGAGCGAAAGAGCGCGACGAAGGTGTTATCGGCGCTGCGACCCGCCACGGTCGCGACCAGCTGGTCGGCCCGCTCGGCCTCGAGGCCCTTGACCGTGCCTCCGGTGAGCTTGCCCCCAAGCGAGAGCGCGACCAGGGCCAGCGCCAGCAGCACGCCCGCGGTGATCAATGTCGGCCAGCGGTGCCGAAAGATAAATTTGCCGAGGGTGTAGAACATACGCGCCTTCCAGCAAGATCAGGGCCTTCGGGCAAGCGCGCACTCTCTCAGGCAAGCCCCTGTGCGCTGGCGCTCACTGTGACCACTCGGCGTCAATAAAGGGGACAGGCTGTTCGGGGCAGGTTCGCGAAGGCTTCGAGGTCGGCGGCGAGCCTGGTGTTCGTCTTGGTGAAATTGTCTTGGTCAGGCAGCGCGCGGGCCTCGGCGGCGGCCTCTTCGAACGTCTTGACGATGACCATCTTCTCGGAGCTGACGAGGTTGAGCCCCGCCAAGAACGTTCGAGTGATGATCGCCCCGAGCCCTCTGGCGGTCACCACCACGATGTTCGCGCGTCGCAACTTTGCCAATGCAGGCGCCTCTCGAGCCAGGCGCTCGCGCACGTCTTTGTCGGGCACCTTGTTCGCGGAGGCCGCCACCGAGATGAAGGTGACCTGGCCTCCGTTGGCCGCGGCAATCGCCCGGTGATGCTTGTCGAGTGCGTCGAGGGCTTCGAGCGTCAGCTCATTGAACCACACCGAGACATAGACAGACCCAACGTGCCCCAATCGGCACTGCGGCAATTCTTGAAGCAGGGTGACTGGCACTCAGCCACTCTAGCGCCCCAACGCGAATCGCAGCGCAACTTCGAGGGTCTCGTGCAGAAACGAGAACCCCGAGTCGTGCAGCGCCTTGGGCGAGACCCGCTGACCCGCCAAAATCGTGCCCTCAGCCATTTCTCCGAAGAGGGCCTTGAGCGCAAATGAGGGTATCGGCGCGATCGCCGGGCGGGCCAGCACCCGGCCCAGCGTCTTGGCGAAGTCGTGGCTCGTCACCGGGTTGGGAGCGACCAGGTTCACCGGCCCCTTCACCGACTCGGTGAACAGCGCGTGGTTCATCGCTCCGAGCATGTCTTCGAGGCCGATCCAGCTCATCCACTGGGTGCCGGGGCCGGTCGGGCCCCCCACCCCTGCGTTGAACGGGGTCAACAGCTTTGCCAGCGCCCCTCCGCGGGGCGAGAGCACCAAGCCGGTTCGAAGGCAGGCCACCCGGGTGCCGACCGAGACCACGCTCTGGGCGGCCGCCTCCCAGTCTTGGCAGAGGCCGGCCAAGAACGCCGCGCCGCGGGGTGACCGAACGCCCACCGGGCTGGCCTCGTCGAGCAGCTCGTCGTGCCGGTCGCCGTAGATGCCGATGGCCGAGCCACTGAGCAGCACCTTCGGAGGCACTTTGAGGGCCTTGATGGCGTCGGCGAGCTTGGCGGTCATCACCGTACGGCTCTCGACGAGCTCTTTCTTGCGAGCGTCGGTCCACCGCTCGTCGGCGACGCCTGCCCCGGCCAGGTGAATCACGGCATCGGCCCCTTCGAGCGCGCTGGCGTCGAACCCATGGTCTGCCGCCCGCTTCACCGCGCGCACCGTGTGGCCACCGGTGGTCAAAAAGGGCACCAGGGCTGAGCCAATCAACCCGCTGGCCCCGGTGATGGCGATGGTCATTCGAGGCGCTTTCGCGAACCGGGCGTGCCGCTCGAGGTCGGCCCGCGTGATGGCGTGCCGGTAGGCGAAGACCGTGTCGAGCTTGTGCTTGGCGAAGTGGCCTCCGAAGAGCTCGCCCAACGACCCCAGCGGCAATTCGTAGTCGATGGAGTCTTCGAGCACGCTCTGGTCGGCCGTCGGGCCAGGGAGGGTGCGGTGGGTGTGCTCCCATTTGCGAAAGGGGCCCCCCTGTTGCTCGTCGCGAAAGAGCACTCCCGGCTCGTAGGCGGTGTGCACCGCCGACCAGGTCTGGGGTACCGGCCCGATGTGCATTCGCAGCACGGTTTTGGCGCCGACATCGAGCCCCCCGGTTCGCTCAACGATTTCAACGGGGTCGAAGGGCGGGTTGAGCCGCTCGAAGGCACCCGGGCGCTCATGCCAGGCAAAGAGGGCTGACGGCGAGACCGGCAAAGTGCTGCGTTTTGAGAAATTCACGATTTGAAGACCACCCCTCGACGTTGAAAAAGAGTCTCTGTAGATATCGGGGCATGGCTGTTCGCGCTTCGGGAAAACCGGTTGTTGTGCCCCCTTCTTCGACGACCCCGGAGGTCAAAAGAGAGCCGGTCAGCGAGCCCGGAGTGCTGGCCAAGACCCTCGAGACGCTCACCCAGCTCGTGCCGGTGTGGCGGGCGGCGCAGCCAGTTCGAACCAAGCCAGCAGTGCCTGGAGTTGCCAGCTTCACCGCGGCGATGGCGAGTGACGTGTCGCACGATGGGTGGCTGTTGGGGGCCGGTGGCAAGCTCTACCCGCCACAGACCTTCTCGGCCGACGTGCCAGGCCTCATGCCGGTCGATGGCCGGCCCATTCGCGAGCGCGTGATGTGGGTCAACGGCATCATGACGCCCACGCCATTGCATCAACAAGACATGCAGGCGCTGGCCAACACCGGGCGTGAGGTGGTCGGGGTTCGCAACGCCACCCGCGGCATGTTTCGAGACCTGAGCCAGTGCATTCTCGACAAGCTCGACCTGGGCCAAAACCCCGCCGTCGACACCACCAAGCGAGCCATTCTCGACGCCATCAAGGCGAACCAGCCGTTGCACCTGATCGGCCACAGCCAGGGGGCGCTCATTCTCTCGCGGGCGCTGTTCGAGGTGCGCAATTCGCTGATGCTCGAGGGCGGCATGAACGCCGCGACGGCCGAGGCCACGTTGAGCAACATCAAGGTCACCACGCTCGGCGGTGCCGCGGCACGCTGGCCCGATGGGCCGCGGTATACGCACTGGGTCAACGCGTACGACACGGTGCCAGTGTCGTCGGGCGTGGCAGCGCCCCTCTCGCAGCCCGGCAAGGGTGCCGTGATTCGCCAGTTCAAAGAGCTCAACGCGCCGTCGCACATGCCTGACACCACCGACGGGCTGGTCAACTACCTCGCGCGCTTCGTCGACCGAACGAGCCACGGCCCGCAAGATGTGTACCTGAAGCACCTCATCGCAGACGACAGGCCATGACCCTCGTCGACGCGCAAGACATGGTGCGCGGGTTCTTCGGTGCGTTGGGCATCAGCTCTCCCGGGCTGACCCCCAGGGGCCTGGGAGGCGCCGCGGTCGACGCCACCCCGGTCGCGTTCAAGTTCGAAGCCGAGGTGCTGCGGTGCATGGCGGTGGTCTTTCGCTTTCGCGAGCCGGCGACCCCGCAGGTGCTCGATCAGTTGATGGCTTACGACCTGACTCACGGGTTGTCAGATGGGCGAGGCAAGCTGGTGTACGACGCCGACAGCCTGCTGCTCGCCGTCGAGCGAACGTACACGAAGCCGATGACCGCGAAAGAATTCGCGCCCGAGCTGCTCGAGCTGGTTCGTCGGGCGGTGCAGTGGTCGAGCGAAGGCATCTTCGAAGCGATGCCGTAGCGTGCACCGGCGCCTCGCATGGTGCGCCCAAGATATCGCGGTGCCGTCTCGAGGTGATGACGCATCACTGCATGCGTTTCAAGAACTCGACCAGCGCCTCTTTTTCATCATCTTTGAGCGTGGTCCCGTAGCGGTGACCGGCGTTGCCGTTGCCAGGCAGGGCGGTGTCGTACAAAGAGTACTCACCACATCCGTTGTCGCTGTTCGCGAGCTCTGAAACGAAACCAACTTTTTCCCAGTCGAAGAGAGGGTCTCCGCGACAGAACTTTTGTGGTCTCCTTTCGGGCTCGTTCAGGAGCTCCCGCAGCGAAGGCACTGACCCGTTGTGCAGATAGGGCGCGCGCAACCAGACACCGTCGAGCATGGTATTGACGTACCCCCTTTGCGGGCTGAAATTGCGGAGCTGCCACTCCCCAGTCCCAAGTCGATTGAGGGCGGCGGCCAGCTCGGGCGTGAAGTCCTTCATTCTCCCGGGGTCGGTTCCCAAGTCCTCCTGAGTCTCGACTTTGCCGATGCGGCTGCCAGTCGCGGCGTGGCATTGCGCGCACTCACGCTCGAAGAGCGTTTCTCCCTTGTCACGGAGTGCTGCGCGAGCTTGCTCACTCGCACCAGCCACGTACTCTGGTGGCACGCGGTCTTCGTAGCGCGGAGCTTGGAGTGTCATCGTCCACTCTGTCAGTCGTTTCATCCGCTCGAAATCGACGAACTCAAGCTTTGGTCCGATGAGCGCAAGCGCCGAAACCAGGTTTCGCTCCTCGAGGACCTCCGTGTTGCCGTCCCAGTGCATGCGCATGCCCACACGCGGCTTCTGATTGAAGATCGGGGGGAAGTCGGCGATGCCCGCTACAGCTTCGCGCTGCGGAGGGCTGACGAAAACCCGCTTGTACAACGCCCAGGTGTCAACGCGGCCCGGCCCGAAGTCAGTGAGGCGGGTGGGGCTGTTGACCGCGATAAAATCGAAATTCTTCTTCACCTCACGCAAGAGCCCAGGAAACGCGGGGATGAAGACGTATCGGTAAAGCATGCGCTCTGCGAACGTGAGTTGTTTGTTCTGTCTCCGAGCTTCATTGATGATCGCCTCCATCACGATGTCAGGGGTGAATCGCTCGCTTTCGAAAGCAGCAAACATGAACAAGAAGTACTGCTCGATGTTGATGCTGTTGCCCGTGCCACCGAGAACGAGCTCGACTTTCTGACCGGGGCTGCGGCGCAACGTCGTCACGTGGCAAAACGCGCAATTCGGCCCCACGAAGCTGACTCCAAAGACCTTTCGCGTCGAAAACCCGATTGGCCGCTCAAGGGCCGTCACTCCAGCGGCGGCGTTCATTGGAGTCGGCATGACGTCTTCGGTCACCAGACCAAATGCCCCAAAGCCACTCTGTTGAGACCGAGGCGCGACTCGCGGATCCATGGTCTGTGCAGGTGGAAAAAGCTCAGGCAACACCTTCCACATCCAGTACGGAATAGGAGCCGCCGCGAGCGGGTGGTCGGCCCCGATCGAGCCATATTTGAATTGTGACTCGATCGACGCAAAGTCTTCAGGTTGACCGAATCGGTTAAGCCAGACGATCGCCATCACACCCGTGAGGGCCAACACGCCGAGGAGCCATGATCGCTTTTTCACGGTGAGTCTCTCTCTTCTCTTGATTGACGACCGAGACTACCCAGCTTTCGCCACGGGGCGGCCTTTGCCAAGCGTCGAAGCTCTCTGAGCTTTCGTATCAATAGCCAATACCGTCTCGCCAAATTCAAGCCCGTCAACTCTCATGGTGAGCCTGTCGAACCACGAACCACGAACCACGAACCACGAGGCCTCGCCGCTCAGGTGACCCGACTACTGCTCGGCGCAGAGCAGGCGAAGCTTGGTCGCGCAGGGGTATGTTCCTTCGTCGAGCCAGCCGTCGCCGCCGCTCGGCACGACATCGCCGATGGTCCCGCTCTGCGTTGAGACGTCGGTGGTCCACCCCGTGCAGTCGGCTCGAGCGCCCGTCCACACCGAGGTGCCGCTGACGCTCGTACCGGCGACGTCGTAGACCAGCGCCGCCAACGGAGCCTTCGAGAGCCCTGCTCGATTTGCAAAAATGACGACTGCGTTGATGCTCATGAATGGGCCCGGGCCCGAGAATCGCGTGAGCGCATTGGCTCCGATGACGGCAAGCCAGGTGCCGGTCAGGCCCGCGTTCGCGGCCGTTGACTGACATGTCGAGTCTGCTGCGCTCGCGCCTCCGAAAGCGCCTGAAACCTTCGCCGACAGAAACAGCCGTCTGTTCATCTGGGGAGCGCCGTTTCCTGCGTCGAGTTGACCTGCGTCTTGCGAGGCACTTGGCGCCATCGCGCCGCACCCGCAGAGAAGCAACCCGAGACATCGCGTGCTGAAAGGTCTCACTGACACGGGCGGGCTCGCCTACGCCTTCACCGGCGGAGTCGACTTCACGAACAGCTCGCGCAGCTGCTTCTCATCAACGTCGCCAGGCGCCTGCGTCATCACGTCGGTGCCCTTCTGCGTCTTGGGGAAGGGGATCACGTCGCGCAGCGACTCGGTGCCGGTGATCAAGAACGCCAACCGGTCCATCCCCAGGGCGATGCCGCCGTGCGGAGGCGCTCCGTACTTGAGCGCGTCGAGCAAGAAACCGAACTTCGAGCGCGCGTCTTCGTCTGAGATGCCGAGCGCCTTGAAGACCTTGGCCTGCACGACCGGGTCATGCAGGCGAATCGAACCACCGCCGATCTCGAACCCGTTGAGCACCACGTCGTAGCGGTAGCAGTAGACCTTCGAGAGGTCTTTCTTGTCACCCTCGAGGTACTGCAGACACTCGTCGATCGGCCGCGTGAACGCGTGGTGCGCCGCCGCGTAGGTCTTGGTCTCGTCGTCGTACTCGAACAGCGGCGGGTTCACGACCCACAAGAAGTTCCACTTGCCGCCCGACCCGTAGTCGGGAATCAGCCAGAGCCGTTTCGCGAGATACACGCGCAGGTTCGCCATCACGGTCTGAACCTTCGACTCGGGGCCGAACTGAAACAGAATCAAGTCGCCCGGTTTCGCGCCGGTCGCTTCGATGATCGCCGCTTTGAGCTCTGGCTTGGCGGTCTTGAAGAGCGGGGCCTGGGTCCAGTCTCCGTTTTCGGCGATCTTCGCCCGAGCCAACCCCTTGGCGCCCATACCGACCACGTAAGCCTCGGTCTCGTCGATGTCTTTGCGCGAGAGCTCGGTCGGCGGCGGCGGCACCTTCGAGGTCGGGTTCGGGTTCGCGCGCCGAAACGCCTCTTCTTTCGACTTCACCACCGTCGGGTCGTGCTGCCCCGCCTTTACCGGCGAGACCACCATCGCTTTGATGAGGCCCTTCTGCAGCAACGTCTCCCACATCGGCCCGACGCCGCCGTCAGCGCCGAACTTCTCGATGATCGGGTTGAGAACGACGTGCTCGAACCCGAAGCGCAGGTCGGGCTTGTCGTTGCCGTACTTCGCCATCGACTGATCGAACTCCATGCGGGGAAAAGGCGTCGGCAGGTCGAGGTTGTGCACTTCCTTCCACAGCTTCTTGAGCAGCCCTTCGATGGTCGCGAAGATGTCGTCTTGCGCGACGAAGCTCATCTCGACGTCGATCTGGGTGAACTCGGGCTGGCGGTCGAGGCGAAGATCTTCGTCGCGAAAGCACTTCACGATCTGAAAGTACCGGTCGAACCCGGCCACCATGAACAGCTGCTTGTACAGCTGCGGCGACTCGGCCAACGCGTAGAACTTGCCGGGGTTGAGCCGCGACGGCACGAGGAAGTTGCGGGCACCACCGGGCGTATAGCGGCCCATGAACGGCGTCTCGAGCTCGAGAAACCCGTTCTCGACGAAGTAGCTGCGGGTCGCCGCGTTCATCTTCGAGCGGGTGATGATCGTCTTCTGCAGGTTCGAGCGGCGCAGGTCGAGGTAGCGGTGCTCGAGGCGCTTCTCTTCGCTGGTCGTCGAGTGCTCCGAGATCTCGAACGGAGGCGTCTCTGACTTGTTGAAGATGGTCGCTTCGCTCACGTAGACCTCGACCGCACCGGTCGCGAGGTTCGGGTTCGAGGCCGAGACCATCTTGTTCTCTTTCTTCGAGAACTGTTCACCACGCGAGCGCACCTTGCCTCGCAGGCCGATCACCCATTCACTGCGAAATGACTCAGCCAGGGCGTGGGCGTCTTTCGAAATGTCGGGGTCGAAGACTACCTGGGTCAGGCCATCGCGGTCGCGCAGGTCGATGAAGATGAGACCGCCGTGGTCACGTCGAAACTGCACCCACCCGAAGAGCACCACGTCGCTGCCGATGTCGCTGGCCCGCAGGGCGCCGCAGGAGTGGGTTCGCTTCACTTCACTGATGAACTGAGTAGCCATTGAGCGGCCGACCGTACAGTCGCGCCCCCCGCGCATCAATGAAGATGACGAAGCGTGCTACAACTGCCCGGGCATGAAGCACGCCTCGTTCGTCGTCGCAGTGGTTCTGTTGGGCAGCGGCTGTGGCCCGAACCCTCCCGCCCCGGTGCAGGTGATGGCCGTCGCTCCGACCCAGACCGGAGCGTATTCGACCCGACAGGTCACCCTTCGCACCATCACCTCGATGACCGCGCTCAAGGGCTCGATCGCCGAATTCACCGGGGGCGCCCGCATCGTCTTCGACGGCAATGACCCCCTGCAGCAGATCAACGGGGGCCTGGTCGGGCAGAGCGAAGACCAGCGCTTTCAGAGCACCGTCAAAGACAAGGGCCTCGACGTGCGCGGCAACTACATCGAGCGCGCCGGAGTGCTCTGGCCCGCCGACTTCGACACCTGGAACATGGTGACCACGTATTACAACTTCGAGCAGTCGTACGCGTACTGGCAGGCCGTCAACACCGGCGTCGATCTGCCCGAGCTTCAGAAGATGCGGGTGTATTACTGGCCCGACGTGCACTTCGACAGCTCCAGCGCGACGACTGACAATGCGCTGTTTCTCTCGGTGATCAAGTCGTTCATCATCGTGCCGCAGGGCACCGAGCAGACCATACCCCTGGCGATGAACCTGGGCGTCATCGGCCATGAGACCGCGCACAAGGTCTTCAACCACCGGGTGATGAACGATGAAGGCATTCACCCCGCACTGGTCAATTGGTCGTTGGCCCCGTTCAATTTGCTCAAGTCGATCGACGAGGGCTTCGCCGACTTTCACGGCTACGGCGTCACCTGCGCCAGCGACACCGGCTGCCGGCCACAGTTCTTGAACGTGTCGATTGCAGACACCCGATCGACCTCGATTCGAGACCTCTCGAACCCGAACGCGTGTCTGACCGAGTCGCTGAAGAGCTCGTTCACCAACTCGAATTCGGCGACGTGGATACGGTCTCCAGACCTGTACCAGGTGGGCAACATCTTCGCGGCCGCGCTGTACCAGGCTGGCAACCAGTACGCCGGGCTCGCGGGCGTCACCCAGATGGAGCACGCCCTGCTGGCCTCGTACAACGACCCGACCCCCGGCGCGCTGGGGCTGAGCCAGCTGCTCAATCAGAACATCGCGACGCCGGCGGCGTTCACGCCCGAGGCGGTGGCGAACTCGATCGCGGCCCACATCTCAGACGCGACGCTGCGCAAGCTCTGGTGCAACGAGATCTCCGACCGAATGGACATGACCACCTGTCTCCCCTTTCCCTGCCCGACGGTGCTGCCGGCCTGCCCCACGACCTCGAGCCGCGGCACGGTCGCCGCGTGTAACAAGTGATGCGGCGCGCTCTGATCTGGCTGTGCTTGACCCTGGTGGCGGTGCCGGCGTTTGCCGAGACCGACGAGGCCATCCCCTACGACGACAACAAGGGCGACCCCGACCTCGAGGTGGGGCCGAAAAAGAAGAAGAAAATTCGCCGTGACGAGCGCGTTCGCGAAGACGACGAAGACGCCAAGACCCGCGACGAGACGTTGACCCACCTCGATGACCCCAACGTCGGCCTGGGCGCCGAGCTGTTCGCCGGAGTGATGCTCCTCGAGTCTTCTCGCGGTGCCGGCGTCGCCCCGCTCTTCTCCTTCGGAGCCCGCGCGACCTGGGAGTTCGGTCGCCTCATCCCCGACGAGTATCTGCGCGAGATGTTCTTCGCCGACCTGCAATGGCAGTTCGCCCAGTCGACCGACGGCACCACCGAGGTGCACTCGACCTCGACCCAGCACTACTTCACGGTCGCCCCAGCCTTCGCGATACCCCTGGGAGACAAGTCACCCATCTCGGTCTACGGCCAGCTGGGCGGCGGTCTCAACGCGAACTTCACGTCGCTTATCATCGACAAGACCGAGACTCCGATTACCGGCACCAAGTTCTTGTTTCAGTACGGTATCGGCCTGCGAGGGCGCCCGGCCATCGTCGACGACGGCGCACTGCGAATCTCGTTTCGCTTCGAGGTCACCCGGTACCTGCGCGGGTACATGAGCGACACCTTCATCGGCGGCAGCGTCGGCGTCGTGTTCTGACCGTTACGAGACCCTCACGTCTTTCAGCTTGAGGCTCAGCCGCGACACCCCGCGAAACACGTCGATCGAAATCTGAAACGCCAGGTCGACTGGCCCCTCGGTGAGTGGCGCCTTCTCGGCGAACCGAAACCCGATGATGTCGAGCATCGGCGCCGTCTCGAGTGACAGCTTCAAGTGCCCAGGCTCACCCACGGTCTTGTTCTGGAGCACCCGTGGGTTCGCCACCTGCTGCCGGGCCGCCAGCACCGGCTCAGGGTTGCCCATGCCGAAGGGCGCCAATTTCTGCAGTGAATTCACGGTGTCATGGGTCAGCTCTTTGGTCGTCACCACCGCGTCGATGCGGCAGCGCGGCGAGAGCTCATCAGCGGCGAGCCGTTCTGCGGTCACCCGTTCGAACTCAGCGCGAAACGCGGAGATCAGCTCGGGGTTGATCGACAACCCCGCGGCGGCCTTGTGCCCTCCGAACTTCGAGAGGTGGTGCTCGCAGCCCTTGAGCGCGTCGTACAGGTGAAACCCCTCGACGCTGCGCCCCGACCCACGCCAGGTGCCCTGGTACGAGCCAATCACCACCGTCGGCCGGTGAAACCGCTCGACGATGCGCGAGGCGACGATGCCGACCACGCCGGGGTGCCAGCTCTCGTCTGACAGCACCAGCCCGCGCACCCCTCGGGCCACCGCCGCCTCGGCTTGCTCAATCGCCGCCGAGACCATGCTTCGCTCGATTTGCTGCCGCTCGGCGTTGGCCGAATCGAGCACCTTCGCCAGGGGCAGCGCCTCTTCGTAGGTCTTCGCGAGCAACAACTGCAGCCCGACCGACGCGTCGTCGAGCCGGCCGGCGGCGTTGATGCGAGGCCCGAGACGAAAGCCCACCTGGCCTGCGGTGATCTCGATGCCGGTCAGATCGGCGACGTCTTTGAGCGCCCGAACCCCCGGCCGCCGCGAGTTGGTCAATTCACGCAGCCCGTGGGTGACCAGAATTCGGTTGGCCCCCACCAGCGGCACCACGTCTGCGACGGTGGCCAGTGCCACCAGATCCATCAATTGTTTCAAGTTCGGCTCGGGCCGCTTCGAGAAAAACCCGCGCTCCCGCAGCGTCTTTCGCAGCCCCATGCACAGATTGAAGGTCACCCCGCCCGCGCAGAGCCACTTGGTCGGGTAATCACAGCCGGGTTGCAGCGGGTTGAGCACGGCCAAGGCCGGCGGCATCGTCTCGGGTACCGCGTGGTGATCGACCACGATGACATCGAGCCCCAACGCCCCCGCGCGCGCGACCTCGGCGTGCGAGGTGATGCCGCAATCGAGGGTGATCAGCAGCTTCGTACCCTCGGCTGCCAACCGTTCAATGGCCGGCAGGTTCAGCCCATACCCCTCGCCCAACCGGTGGGGAATGTAGGTGCGAACCTCTAACCCCACGTCGCGCAAGAAGGTCGTGAGCAGCGCGGTCGACGACACGCCATCGACGTCGTAATCGCCGTACAGCGTGACGGAGTGCTGCTCGAGAATGGCCCGGGCAATTCGCTCGACGGCAGCCGGCATGCCCTTCATGCGAAACGGGTCTGGCAGGTCGGTCAGCGCCTCAGACAAGAACGCCCGCGCCGACTCTTCGGTGGCGTACCCCCGGTTGATCAGCACCCGCGCGGCCACGGGGTGAAGCTCGAGCGCACGCGCCAACTCGTGCTCGGCATCGAGCACCTCATTCGCCTTCGGCATGACCCAGCGCAGGTTCGTCACGACTTCTCGAGTACCACACGGCACTGACATCTCGAATGAATCGCGACGATGCCCGGGGCACGACCAGAGAAAGAAGCGTGTCTGATTACAAGGGGATCGACGAAGCCGTTGGCTGTACTAAACAACCGAGGGTGCGGCCGATGAAGACCTCGTTGCTGATGGTGGCGATCGTGGCCTGCAGCAGCACCGCGTGGAAGACGCGCGTGCCGCTCGACACAGAAAAGGTCACGAAAGAGGGCCTGGTTGAGGTCACCGGGCTCGGCATCGACCCATTCGCGCGAGTGCCGAAGGCGAGGTACCGAGTGTCGTTCACCACCACGACCCTCTCCGCGGGAGTCGCTCCAGACTGCGTCGAGACGATCGAAGGCGTGTGCGTGACGAGGTACTGCGAGCTGCCGCTGCCCGATGCGGGCCCACGAGATTCAGGCGTCGTGCATGACTCGCCCGGCCGAATCGACTTCGCGGCCGCCACCTTCGACGGA
>JANLPS010000337.1:0-20223 GCA_031367385.1 Archangium sp.
CGCGTACACCGCGGTGCTCGCGTACCAAAAGCTGCTCGAGCTCGAGCAACGCGCGGGTACCACCGCGACCTACAAGGTGCTGACGTCGAAAGACCGCGCCGAGGGCGAGAAGATTGTGGTGGTGCAGTTGGTGCCCAGCGAGGTGCAGCTGGTCGCCGCGTCAGACAAGTTCATCACCATGGTCAAGCCGGGTGACGATCGCTCACCTCAGCTCGCCTACAAGGCCGCCGAGGTCTTCTACACCCACAATCAATTCGAAGAGGCGCGCCGCCGCTTCGAGCTGATCATCAACACGTACCCGAAGAGCGAAGTGGCCAAGTACGCCACCAACCTCATCGTCGAGACCTACCTCATCGACAAAAACTGGGCGAAGGTCGAAGAGGTCGCGGCCCGGCTGGCGAAGAACAAAGACGTCATCGACCCCAAGTCTGACCTCTACAAAGAGCTCACCAAGTTCAAGCTGGGTGGCCGGTTCAAGCTCGCCGAAGAGCTGATGGCCAAGGGTCAGTACGACGAGGCGGCCAAGAAATACATCGAGCTGGTCGACGAAGAGCCCAAGCACGAGTTCGCTGACAAGGCGCTCAACAACGCCGCGGTTTGCTACGAGAACGTGCAGCGGTTCGACTCAGCGCTGCGGCTCTACGAGCGCATCGTCACCGATTACCCGGGCTCGAAGCTCGCCGACGCCGCCCTCTTTCGCGTCGCGGTGAACGCCGAGAAGTCGTACGACTACGACAAGGCCATCGACCGGTATCAAAAGCTCGTCAAAGACTACCCGCAGTCGAAAGACCGCGAGTCGGCGCTCTTCAACACCGCGCGCCTGCTCGAGGGCTTGCAGCGCTACACCGAGGCCGCGACCGCGTTTCTTCGCTACGCCGATTTGTACCCGAAGAGCGAAGACGCTCCGAAGAACCAGTTTCGCGCGGCGCTGATTTACGAAAAGCAAAACGACTACAACAAAGAAATCGGCGCGCTCAACGAGTTCATTCAGAAGTTCTCGCGTGACAACGCGCAGGCCGAACTGGTCATCGACGCGAAGAAGCGCATCGGCGACGCGAACTTGAAGCTCAAGCGCGACGTCGAGGCCCGCAAGTCGTTCGAAGCAGCAGCCGATGACTTCGACCGCCGTGGGCTCAAGCCTGACGCCGCGCCCATCGCCTCAGAGGCAGCCGCCTACAGCCGCTTCGAGCTCGCCGAGAACGTGTTCGCCGAGTTCGATCGCGTTCACATCGGAGGCACCGGCAAGGCGCTGGTGAACAGCTTCAACTCGAAGCGTGAAGCGGTGAAGAAGGTGAACGCCGCCTATGACCGCGTCGTCTCCTACAAGCGCGCGGAGTGGACGCTCGCCGCCTTCTATCGCAAGGGCTACATTCTCGAGCGCTTCGCTGAGACGATTCTCGCGACGCCGGTGCCGCCTGAAGTGAAGCGCCTGGGTGAAGAAGCCGTCGCCTCGTATCAAGATCAGCTCTCGGGGTTGACGGTCGCCCTCGAAGACAAGGCCGTCGAGACCTACACGCAGGCCTTTCAGGCCGCGAAGCAGTTTCGCGTCAGCAACGAGTGGACGAAGAAGACCCTCGAGTCGCTCAACCGCTACCGCCCCAAAGAGTACCCGATGCTCAAAGAGGCCAAGCAGGTCATCTCGTCTGACATGGTCTACCCCGACGGCGCGGTCTCGTCGGTCGAGGGTGTCGTGCGAGTGCAAGACGCTCCGCAGAAGCTCAAGGGAGACGACAAATGAAGCGCGTCGTCACGCTGTTCGTTTTCGTCGCCGCCTGTGCCGCTCCGGCGCCCGCGACCAAGCCCGCCGATGCGTATGGCGCGCCCCCGCCGCAGACCGCCGACATTCCGTATCAGCCGAAGGCACCCGCGGCTTCGAGCGCTGGGCCGGCCCCCGTCGCTGGCGCGACCCAACCGGCTGCCGGAGGCCCCGCGCCGGCCGCTGCCCCGGCCGAGCCGCCCAAACCGACCTTCGACGGAGCCACCCAGAGCCACTTCAAAGAGGGTGCTGACCAGCTCTCGAAGGGTGACCTGGCCTCGGCCGAACGCAGCTTCAAAGACGTGCTCGATCGCTCGCCCAAGGCCGACTACGCGTGGACCAACCTGGGCCTGATCGCCGAGCGCAAAGGCGACTTGAACGAGGCCGAGAAGCTCTACCGGCGCGCGCTGTCAGTGAACCCGGCGCAAGATTCGGCATGGGACAACCTGTCGCGGCTGGCCTGCCGAACCCGGCGCTGCCCCCAAATCGAGAACGAGATTCGCGGCGCCATCAACCAGCAGCCGGCGGCGATTGGCCCTCGAAACGCGTTGGTCTTCGTGCTGATGCAACAGAGCAAGCTCGAGCCCGCTGCGACCGAGGCCAAGAAGGTGCTCAAGGCCGATGAGCGCAATGTGCGCGCGATGCAGCTGCTGGCGCACGTGTACCTCCGCGAGTCGAAGGCCGAGCTCGCACGCCTGGTGCTCGAGAACGCGCGCGCCATCGACGTGAATGACGCCACCACGCACAACTTGATGGGCCTTGTGCTGTTGCAGCTCAAGCAGAAGCCGCAGGCACTCGAGTCGTTCAAGACCGCGGCGTCGCTCAAGCCCGACAACGCCGAAGCGCGAAACAACTTCGGTACCATGCTCAACGACGCCCAAGACTACGACGCCGCCGCCAAAGAATTCGAGGCCGCGGTCGCTGCTGCGCCTGAGTTCACCCTCGCGCACCTGAACTTGGGCAACGCGTACCGGGGTCAGCAACAGCTGGCCAAGGCCATCGCCGAGTACCAGACCGTGCTCAAGGCGCGCCCCGACTACGTCGACGTGTACTTCAACCTAGGGGTCACCCACCTCGACTCCGACATTCAGGGCATGGACCCGATCGAACGCTTTCGCACCGCGATTTCGTACTTCAATCAGTACAAAGACAAGGGCGGCCGGGATGAACGGGTCGACCAGTACGTTAAAGACGCCACCAAGGGCATCGACAAAGAAGAGCGCCGCCGCGAACGCGAGAAGAAAGACCAGCTCAAGAAAGTCGAAGGAGCCAAGAAGGCCGAGTCAGACGCCAAGCAGAAGGTGATCGATGACGCCAAGGCGGCCGAGGCCGAAGCGGCGAAGAAGAAGTCTGATGACGCTGCAGCGGCGCAGAAGGGTCAGGCTGACGCGGCGAAGGCCGCGGCGGCACAGGCCAAAGCAGACGCTGAAGCACAGAAGAAAGCCGACGCCGCGGCGAAGAAAAAGGGCGGGAGCGCCGCTAAACCTGCGGCGAAGCTGGGCGATGACGACAAAGGCACACCTTCACCGACGCCTGCGAAGAAGGCCGGTTCGGGTAAGCTCGGCGAGGACGAAAAATGAAACGCTTTGCACTGCTCTTCAGCTCGTTGGTCGTGATGTCTTCGGTGGCCCTCGCCCAAGCGCCCGCTGCGACGCCGGCCCCTGCCGCGAAGAAGAAGAAGGTCATTCGCCTCGACGCCATCACCGTCGAGGGCCGCATTCAGAAGCCGCAAGCGTTCTACATTCTGCAGCGGTCGACCCTGAACTTCGACGAGCTGAACCGGGCTGAGACGTTCGTGCCCAAAATCGAGAAAAGCATCGAACGAGACGCGTTCTAAAGGGGCCGTCGTGAGAAGCGCGAGGTAACGATGCAGGCGCTGCAAATGCTGCTTGCCGATGGAATCGTCGACGAGGTTCTCGGCCAGCTCAAGAGTGGGAAAGAGGCCGATGTCTGGCTGGTGCGGCACAACGGCGAAACCGTCGCGGCGAAGATCTACAAAGAGCGCGAGTTTCGAAGCTTCAAGAACAACGCCGAGTACAAAGAAGGCCGTCAGACCCGCAACTCTCGCACCCAACGCGCGATGAACAGCGGCAGCCGCTTCGGGCAAAAGGCCTCCGAAGAGGCGTGGAAGGCGTCGGAGGCCGACACCTTGGCCAAGCTGCACGCGTCGGGCGCCCGGGTGCCGAAGCCGGTGCTGTTCTACGAAGGTGTGCTGTTGATGGAGGTGGTGATCGACGCCGAGGGCCGGGTGGCTCCGCGCCTGGTCGATGCGATCATCGAGCCGACGACCGCGCGCGCGATGTACGAGGTCGTTCGCGAGCAGGCCATCAAGATGCTCTGCGCCGACCTCATTCACGGAGATCTCTCGGAGTTCAATGTGCTGCTGGCCCATGACGGCCCGGTGGTCATCGATTTTCCCCAAGTGGTGTCCGCGGCGTCGAACAGCCGGTCGGAGCACTTTTTCAAGCGCGACCTCGAGAATGTGCGCCGCTTTTTCGCCGCGCTCGACCCGACGTTGAACAGCCGGGGCGCAGGAGATGCCGACGAGATTTGGCGCGCCTACGTGAAGCGCGACCTGTCGCCAGACTTCGTGCCATCGGGCCGTGCGCCTCCACCGCCTCCCCCTCCGCAGCAGCAGCAACAGAACGGGCAGCAGCGCGGTGATCGCCGACCGCCGAGCGCCAATCGAGGAGGGCCACAGGTCTCTTTTCGCGGTGCGCCTCCCCCACAGGCAGACAGCGGCCCGAGGGCCAATCAGAGCGGCGGGCGGGGAGCTCAGCGCGGCGAGCAGAACAACGGCCCCCAGCGAGCGCAGCAGCCCGGCCAGAACGGCAATCGCAACAGCGGTGACAGTTCTTCGCGCTCGCATGGCCAGAACAACCGCGTCAATCAGGGGCACGGAGGCAACAACTCGCAGCCGAACGCTTCGTCGCAAGACGGCTCACGCGGGCAGGGAGGCGACAGCGCTCAGCGCTCGAATCAGGGCGCTGGGCAGGGCAGCCATGGCGACACGCGTGGCGGCGCTGCGTCGCACGAAGACTCACGCGCGCCGGGAGGCGACGGCGCTCAGCGCTCCAATGGCAACGCGCGTGGCGATGTCGCTGCGTCGCAAGGAGGCTCACACGCGCCGGGAGGCGACAACGCTCAGCGCCCGCGTCATGAAGGGCGCCTCGGCAATCAGAACAATCGCGGCGACGGCGCATCGAGCAACGCGAGCGGCCCAGGCTCCTCACCAGCGCAGGGGCGCGGCCAGGCCGGCGGCAGACCTCCCAAGCGTGGCCAGAACGGGGCCCGCGACGGCTCCGCGCCAGGCTCGAACCCCACCGGGTACCGCGTCGGCCCACCCAACCCCGGTCAAAATGGCCGCGGCACCCAGAACGGCCGCAATGGCAACCAGAGCCAGGGCGGCGAGCCCCGCGGGCAGTCAGGCCCTCGGTCGAGCGGGCCCAGCTTCGGCCAGGGTCGGCCCGAGCAGGTCAGCGAGCGACAACCCGGCGGGGGCCACCGCCGCCGCCGCCGTCGTTATTTTTAGAGCCCCTTGCTTGAAACGACCCGCGCTTCGGCTATTCGAGAGCGCATGAGCGAGCGGTTCTGGTTGGTGAAGAGCGAACCCGAGGTGTTCTCCATCGACGACTTGGCCAAGGCGAAGTCGTCGGGGTGGGAGGGTGTGCGCAATTTCCAGGCTCGCAACTCGATGCGCGACGACATGAAGCCCGGTGCGCTGGTGCTCTTCTACCATTCGAACGCCAAGCCCTCGGGCATCGCCGGCATCGCGAAGGTGAAGGGGGCCCCCGTGCCAGACCCGACTCAGTTCGACCCCAAGAGCGAATACTTCGACGCCACCAGCCCTCGCGAAGCGCCGCGGTGGGTGATGGTGAACCTGGCCTTCGTCGAGCGCTTCACACAAGTGCTGCCGCTCGACGCGCTCAAGGCCGACCAGGCGCTCGCAGGCATGCCGCTGCTCGCCAAAGGCCAGCGTCTCTCGGTGCAGCCGGTGACCGCCGGGCAGTTCAGCCACGTGCTCAAGCTCGCGAGAGCCAAAACCAAGGCGGCCTCGTGACCGAGAACGTACTGCAGACCATCGACCCGGCGACCCCCAAGCGCATTCACCTGGTCGGCGTGGGCGGCACTGGCATGGGCAGCTTCGCCGGCATGCTCAAGGCCGCGGGCTACGAGGTCACCGGCAGCGACGAGAACGTGTACCCGCCGATGAGCGACATGCTCAAGACCTGGGGTATCGCAGCGCTGACGCCCTACTCTGCCGCGAACCTCGATCTGGCCAAGCCTGACCTGGTGATCATCGGCAACGTCATTCGCAAGGTGAACGTCGAAGCCACCGAGGTGCGCGAGCGTGGCCTGGCGCACATGAGCTTTCCCGCTGCGCTGGGCTCGTTGTTCTTGTCGACTCGGCACTCCGTCGTGGTCGCGGGCACGCACGGCAAGACCACCACCTCGTCGTTGATGGGCCACGTGCTCGCCGACGCCGGCCGAGACCCCACGTTTCTGGTCGGCGGAGTCACTCGCAACTACGCCGGCAACTACCGCCTCGGCAAAGGCCCCCACTTCGTCGTCGAAGGCGACGAATACGACACCGCCTACTTCGACAAGGGCCCCAAGTTTCTGCACTACCAGGCGAAGACGCTCATTCTCACCAGCGTCGAGTTCGACCACGCCGACATCTACCGCGACCTGGCGCACTACGAGTCAGCGTTCGAGAAGTTGATCTCGACCCTGCCCGCCGATTCGGTGACCGCGGTCAGCGCCTCCTGGCCGAACGCGGTCGCGCTGGCGAAAGCCTCTCGCGGCAAGGTCATCACCTACAGCGGCCATGAAGACAGCTCGGCCGACTTTCACCCACGCGGCATCGAGCTTGGGCCCCACGGCGCCCGCTTCAGCGTGATCGAGCGCGGCGTGAGTCAGGGCACGGTCGTGCTCCCGATGGCCGGAGTGCACAACGTCGAGAATGCGCTGGGTGTCTACGCTGCGACACGCAGCCTGGGCCTGCGCTTCGACGAAATCGCCCATGGGTTCTCGACCTTCGAAGGCGTGAAGCGTCGCCAAGAGGAGCGCGGAGCGCCCGCTGACGTGCTGGTCATCGACGACTTCGCCCATCACCCGACCGCCGTGCGCGAGACCATCGCCGCGGTGAAGAGCCGCTACCCGACCCGGCGGCTCTGGGCCGTCTTCGAGCCGCGCAGCAACACCAGCCGGCGCAATATTCACCAAGACGAATACGCCCACAGCTTCACCGGAGCCGATCGGGCCACCATCAAGGTGCCCGAGAAGCACGACAAGATACCCAGCGGTGAAGAGCTCGATGTGCCGTTGCTGGCCAGAACTCTGACCGCCACTGGCATCGCCACCACCGCACCGGCCACCGTGAAGGAGGCGCTCGACGAAGTGGTCGCTCAAGCCAGGCCGAACGACCTGATTCTGGTGATGAGCAACGGCAGCTTCGGCGGTTTCATCGACTCCCTGCTCGCCCGCCTGGGGTCGCGGGGGTAAGAGCCGAAGCATGCGACGCTCGTGGCCGATGATGCTGCTTCTAGGTGGGTGCATCACTGGCACAGCCGAGGCCCCGCGGGCGGGCGTCGCGGCCCAAGCACCGGTGAAGCCGCCCGAGCTCTCGCTCAAGCACCTGGGTGGCACCGAGCCGGTCTGGAGCCTTCGCGATGAGCGCGGTCACGTGGTGTTGCTCGACGTGTGGGCCACCTGGTGCGAGCCCTGCCGCGACTCGCTGCCGGTGTACAACGAGCTCGAAGCGCAGTTCAAAGACCGCGGGCTCAAGGTCTTTGCGATCAACGTCGATGAAGACGGCTCGCAAATCGCCAAGTTTCTCTCGGAGGTGAAGGTCACCGTGCCGGTGTTGATCGACCCGGGAGCGATGAACGCCGAGCGTGAGCTGCACGTGAAGCTGATGCCGACCGCGTTTTTGATCGACCGAACCGGCCACATTCGCGAGGTGCATGAGGGCTTCACCGAAGACGCCAAGGCCAAGTACCAGAGTGAGATCGAGGCGTTGCTGGCCGAGGCTCCAGCCCAGTGACCCACTCCGAGCTGCTCGCATGCGCCATCGCGGCAGCGAAGATCGGTGGAGCGGTGCTGCTCGAACGCCTCGAGACGGTGCGCACCGTCTCGTTCAAGGGCCCTGGGCGAAGCAACCTGTTGACCGACGCCGACCGTGCCAGCGAAGAGGCGATCGTGCGGCACCTCACCTCCGCCTTTCCTGGGCATGCGATTTTAGCTGAAGAGGGCGGCGGTGCTGGCAACAGCGAGTGGACGTGGATTATCGACCCGCTCGATGGCACCACCAACTACGCGCACGGGGTGCCTCACTTTTGCGTCACCCTGGGAGTCGAGGGGCCCACCGCCGAGGGCCCGAGGGTGCTGGCCGGCGTGGTGTACGACCCGACCCGAGGCGAGCTCTTCGCCGCGGCGAGGGGCCAGGGCGCGACGCTCAACGGCAAACCGATTCACGTCAGCAGCACCGCCAGGCTCGAGAACGCGCTGATGTGCACCGGGTTTCCCTACGATCTCCAGGTCAAGCCTGAGGTGCCCCTGGGGTTGTTCTCGAAGCTGGTGGTGCAGGCCCAGGGCATTCGCCGCATGGGCAGCGCCGCGCTCGACCTGGCCTACGTGGCGTGCGGCCGCTTCGATGGGTACTTCGAGTTCGGGCTCCAACCGTGGGACATCGCGGCCGGTTCGTTGCTCATCGAAGAAGCCGGTGGCGCCGTCTCACGCATCGACGGTCAGCCCTTCGCCGTGCGGTACGGGGACATTCTCGCGTCGTCAGCCGCGCTCGCCCCGGTGTTGACGCAGACCACCAGCGCTTTTTTGAAAGACCTGAAGTGGCAACCGCGACGCTTCGGCGACTGAGGCGGCTCTAGAAGAAGCCCTCGGGCACGAAGACGATGTCACCCGGCAGCAACGCGAAGTTCTTCTCACGGCCTTGAATGATGTCTTCGACCTTCACCGGCACTTTGACTTCTTTGCCCTCGACCACGCGCACGATGTTCACGCTGTTCTTCGAGGCGGTCTTGTTGAAGCCACCGGCCTGGCTCAAGGCCTGAACGATGGTCATGCCGTCGTCGTACGAGAACGCGCCGGGCTTGGCGACGTCTCCGAAAACGAAGATCTTCTTCGAGTTGAACTCCTTGACCAGCACAACCACCTGCGGCCGGCGCAAGAAACCACCCTTGAGGCAATCGGTGAGCGCGGTTGAGCATTCGCCCGGAGTCAGCCCCGCGACGCGAACCTTGCCGCACAGGGGAAAATCGATGAAGCCGTCGGGCGAGACGCGAAACGGGCCCGAGAGGTCAGGCTCCTGGTACACGCGCACGTCGAGAAAGTCTCCCGAAGCCAAGGTGTTGGCGTTGCCACCGCCGTCGGGCACGCCCAGGTCTGAGGGCATTTCGAGAGCGTTGTGCGACGAGGGAAATCTGCAGCCCGAAACGCACAGCACAAGGGCCAGTGCCGCGATTCGATACGGGCCCATCTCAGTAGTGCAGGGTCAGCCGCAGCAGCGCTTCGTGGCGAATGTAGTTCACCGTCGAGACAGTGATGCTCGAGGTGCGGTAGCTCAACCCATACCCAGCCGACACATCGAACCACTTGGTGATCGAGAAGGTCGGGCCAACCCGGCCTCCGATTAAGAAGTCGTTTCGACCGGTCGTTGCGCCAGTGCCCGTGGGGGCTCCGTAGAACGAGAAGTAATCAACGGCGGCGTCGGCGTTGAGGGTGAGGCGCCCGTCGAGAAAGCCGATCTTCGCGTTGATGTAGCCGCGGTCGTCGGCGAAGACCCCATAGACCGGCGTGGGGAGAACGTTTCGAACGTAACCAATCGAAATCGTGGTCAAGTCAGTCGGAATGTAAGACACCTGCAGCTGGCCCATCGGCGCGGTCGCATTCGAGGGCCCGAAGTCGTGCACGACACCGGCGGTCAACGTCAGCGAAATTCGCGGCGAGATCAACCCGATCAAACCCGCTTGAACATGGAGCACATTCGCGGGCCGATTGATCGAGCCAGGCGTGAAATAGGTGCGGTAATCGAAGGTCGAGTCGAGCACGAACGCCGTCTTCGGTAGAAATTTGTAACGAGCGTTGAGGCCAAAATTCAGGTTGCTGTAATTCATCTGCCCCAGCGTTGAGGGGTTGCAGGTGACATCGCCGGCCGCACAGCCAGCGACACTGCCCGTCAGCAGCGGGTCGAAGAATTCAACCGCCCACCCAACCCGCGGAGTCACCTCGAGCGCTCGGCCTCCTGGGTGAATCGGCGCCTGAACATGCACCTCGTTGAAGAGCGAAAGCACGCCGACGCCGATGACCGGGTTCTGCGTTCGGTCAGAGCGGTTGAACGTGTCACACAGGTCGAACTCGACGGCCCCATCTTTGTTGAACGCGGTCTCAAGACCAACGTTGGCTTGAAAGCGAGACAGCGCCCGCGACGCTGGCGAGAGCAGGCCTGAGTAGAGCAAGTACTCAAGTGCGCCGTTGAAGCCGATGGTGGTCGAGTTGGTCTGCAGGTCGAAGCGCGTACCGCCGCGAAAATCGAAGATCAGCTCGGGGCTGAGAATCGCGGCACCAGCTGCGTTGCGATTGAAGTACCCAACCGCCGAATCGTACGTCGCGCCGACATCGAGAAAGGGGTGCAGCCGACCGTCGCCGATCTTCAGACCGAGCGCCCCGTTCTGGTTTTGCGCGAACGCACATGTCGCCAGGAGCACGGTCATCAACCCCGCGAATCGGCTCACTGTTCGAGATCCCCGCACCTGTCTCATCGCTCAGTCGCACCTAGCACAGCGAGCAACGACTCCAAGTAGTTTTCGGCTCACGAAAATGGCTCCGCTTAAGGCGCAGTTGTAGGGCTGGCGGGGACCGGGCGAACGTTGACCAGGGTCAAGCTCGGCGGCAACAACGTCGGATCACCCTTCGGCAGATATTCGGGCGTCTCGACCTCGACATTGAGGTTCTCGTCGACCCGAAACGCGAGCTGGCCCATGCACTGCTCGGCCTCGGCACGCAGCTGCTGCACCTTCGACCCGGCGATGGCGACCTTGGTGTACTCGTGCTCCGAGGTCGCGGTCTCTTTACGGGCGATGGCTTCTTGCAGGTTCACATCGGCGGTCTCTGAAATGCGAAGCAACCCCTTGATTTGCGTCAGCTTTTCATTGACGCAGGTCAACTTGACCACGTCTTTGGTGCTGCGGGCCTCTTCGAGCTTGCCGAGCACGTCTTTCAGCGCCGAGCGCATGCGAACCAGGCCCTCACCGCTGTTTTTGAGCTTGTCGGGGTCGGTGACCTTCGACGCGTCGACGTCGGGCGCCGGGGTCTTGGGCTCGGCTGCGTTTTGAGCGAGCGCCACTCCCGCCGAGAAGGCGACCAGCAGCATGAATCGTCGGTTCACTGGGACAGCTCCCCTCAGCTACGCAAAGACCAAAAACGTAAAGGCGGTAACCCTGTAAGTCAATGCAGGTTCCGCAACGCGGCAACATATGGCTCTGTTCCCGGCCGCTGCCAAGCAATTCATTCAAAACAACCGCTTGAAATCAGAGTCGGGCGGCGAGCCGTGTATTCGCTTCACGCAGACGGGCCGACAGCATTCTCGCGATGTTGATGATCACGAAGGTGAAGCCGTCGCGGTGCTGCTTGCGAAACGAGGTCAGGTTCTCGGCGGTCAGGTGCAGCAACTCACAGTCGCTGCGGGCGCGAATCGTCGCCGATCGGTACTCCTTGTCGATCAGGCTCATCTCGCCAAAGAACTGCTGGGCCCCCAACACGGCGATCACCTTTTGCGCCCCGGTGGCGTCTCGGCGCAGCACTTCGACCTCGCCGGTGGCGATGATGTACACGCTGTCACCCAGCTCGCCCTCTTCGAAGACGACCTGGGTCGCGTCGAACCGCCGGGGGCGCGACAGGTCGGCGACGTACTCGAGCTCTTGGTTCGAGAGCATTTCAAAGAGTGGCGACCCAGACAAAACTCCGAGCTTATCCATCGAACTCTCCCCCTACGCCGAGGGCGCGGTTGAACCCTTGCGCCCCGTCAAAAAGTAATTTTCGAAACGGCGATCGCCCTCTTCGAGCGACGCCGGAGCGACCCGGGCCGGCTCGAGAAACCCGACGCCGCGCTGGCGATCGACCGAATAAATCGCCAGGGCTTTGACCTCGACGTTGTACGCCTCGCGATCATCGACCAGGCACACGGCAAAGGCCTGGCGCTGATCTTCGCGGTGCCGAAAGTACAAGAAGTCAGTGCCCACCGAGGCGCCGAACAAGTCGCGGGCCTTCTTGCGCACGGCGGTCAGCTTCGCGCGCGCGGCCTCGACCGCGGTGGCCGACGCATCGGCCTCGGCCTTGAGCCCGTGGGCCTTCTTCTTTCGCTCCTCGGCCAGGCCGAACAGCGCTTCAGATTCTTTGCGAACTTTGCGCGCGAGCACCCGCTCTTCGCAGGTGATGAGATTGATCTCGGTGCTGCTCGTCCACAGCTGCTCGACCTCGCCCCAGAGGCGCTTACGCCGTGCCATCTCACGCTCGTACTCATCGGCGAGGGCTCGGTAGCGGCGTTCGAGCGGGTCGAGCTCGTTCTTCGGGCGGTTCTGCTCTTTGGCGTCGTCGAGAGCCTTCTCAGCGGCGCCCAAGCGATACCAAATCTCCGACACCTTGAAGCGCTGTTCCTCGAACGCCGCCACCCCGGGGAAGCTGCGGTTCTCGAGGGCGGTCGATTCAGCGAGCGAGCGGGCCGCGCCGTCTTCGTGCTCTCCGGCTCGGTACAGCGTGTCGATCGCGTTCTTTTGCGTGAGCTCGGCGCGAAACTCCATCAGCGTCAGCTGCGCCAACAGCTCATCACGTTGGGCCTCGGCATCGGCCAGCGCGGTGCGCGCGGCGACGAGGTCTTTCCACCACTCCAGAAACTCTGGAGACGCGACGAGCTCACGAATCTCGGGCAGACGTTTTGTTTGCATGACCTTGGCTCGGGGCGAACCATGCCACGGCTGCGGTCATGCCGCGAAGACTTCGCTTTGAAAGTTACGACGCTGGCGCGAACACGAACGGGTACGCCACGGTCGCCTCACCATCAGGCTTGAAGGGGAAGACCCAGCCGCGAATGACCGTCTTGATGCAGCTCGGCACCGCGTCGTTGCCCAGGGTGTTCTCTTCAATCTCGATGTCTGACGCGCGGCCCTGCGGCGTGATGGTGAAGCGCACCACCACTTTGCCCTTGAGGCTCGGGTTTCGCTTTAGCTCTTTCTCGTAGCAGCCCTGAATCGCGCTCATGCGGGCCCTCAAGTAAGCGGTCAACTTACCGCGATCGATCTCGGCGCTCTCGACCTCGGGCACTGCGTCGGCGACCTTGCCGCGCACCTGCGCCGGGCCCTTCTCAGCCAACGCCACGTTGCCACCACCGCTGGTACCGAGGTCGCCGATGCCGGCAGCTTTGCCCGCGCCGCCGCCCTTGGGGCCACCGGCGGCCAACGAGGCCTCGGTGCCGACCCCGACACCACCGGCGCCATTGAGCGCATCAGCCACGCTGCCGACGCCATTCGAGTTGCCCAGCACGTCTTCGAACGCGCCCCCGCTGCCTGAGCTGCCGAGAATCTTGAGCAAGCCCTTCGAGGCGACCTTCTGCTGCAGCTCGGCCTTCGCCGACGCGTTGCTGGTGGCCGGTTTCTTCTCGACCTCGGCGGTCTTGACCTCTTCTTTTTTCTCTTCGACCTTCTCTTTGGTCTTGGCGACTTCGGCCTTCTTCTCGGGCTTCTTGATCTCGACCGGCATCATCGCCTTGACGAAGCGGTCAGGCAGCTCGTCGAGCGAGAGCTCGCGGTCTTCGGGCATTGGCTGGCAGGCGATGTAGGTCGCGCCGGTGAAGTGCACGAACAGCGAGGCGGCCAGAATCATGAAGAAGAACTGGTCGATTTGGGCGAGAAAATTGCCCTTCACGTTCGCGGGCAGCTCGACCTTGGGAGGCTCGGGCGGCGGCGTGACGAACTGAAAGAGCAACGACACTTCACCGAGCGAGACGCGGCCCTTCGAGTTGTCGGTCAGGGTCAGAACGAAGTCAGACCCGCGGGCCTTGGCCAGCCCCTGCTGCTGCAGCTGCTGCAACGAGAGCTCGGCGCCGTTGACGTTGACCTTGCCCTCCATGCCTGCGCGAAAGATCAAGGTGTACTGCTGCTTGCTGTCGACTTCGAAGAGCTGAAACGACGGCGGCAGGTTCGAGACCGGCACCACGAAGGTGTTGCGCGAGTCTTGGCCCACAGTGACGCTCATGCGGCGGCGCAGCGTGCGGTCTTCGGTGATCTTGCTGCCTTGAATCAAAGCAACGCGCAGATTCTTCACACCAGCCGTGGTCATTGTGTCCTCTGGACAACCCATTTCACGCGGGGTTCCACGCGTGGCATCCCCTCGAAACAACTAAGGAGGGGTGCAGATTTAGCCGCCTTTTGCAGCGACCTCAAGGATCTGGATTCGTAAATCAGCTGCATGCGGCGGCCGCGGGGTCAATCTCAGCAGAACGGACTTGCATCTCCTTCATCAACCGGGTGCGGCCGCGGTTGAGCGAGCTCTTCACCGTACCCTCGGGCACCCCGAGCATTCGCGCGATGTCGGGGTACGAATACCCCCGCAAATCTCGCAGGGTGACGACCATCTTGTGCTGCTCGCTGAGCACCTCCATCGCCTCGAGCAGCAGGTGGTGGCGCTCGCTGCCCAGGGCGGCGGTCTCGGGGTCTTCGGGGTGCGATTCAGGGCTCTGGAGGCGGTCGCGGCGGCGGCGGGCGCGCAGCGAGTTGATCGACGAGTTGACCATGATGCGGTGCAACCAGGTGCTACAGAGCGACTTGCCGTCGAATTGAACGTCTTGGGTCGAGAGCTTGGCGAAGACCTCTTGCACCACGTCTTCAGCCTCGTCGGCGTCTCTCAAGATGCGGCGGGCGATGGCAAGGGCGCGTCTTCGATGGTCACGGTACAGGTCGGCGATGGGCGGGAGAGCACTCATGGGGCGCTCTTCAACGGGCCACCCCAGTCGGCGATTTATGGCTTACGCACCGTCGTCAAGACCCCATTCTTTCAATCGCTTGTAGAGCCGGGAGCGTGACATTTGGAGCTGTTTGGCCGCCCGGTCGCGATTGCCGGCATGGTGGTCGAGCACGGTGACGACGATCAACTTCTCGGCGTCTTCGAGGAGAGCCTCGAGCGAGACCCCCTCGGGCACGCGGCCATCGAGCCGCAATACCCCCGCCGCGTCGGGGGCGCTTGGAGTGTCGAAGGTGATGTCGCCGGCCTCGAGGTCGTCGCCCTTTCGCAGCAACAGCCCCCGGTGAATCACGTTGCGCAGTTCTCGAATGTTGCCGGGCCAGGTGTGTCTGCGCAGCCGCTCCACAGCGTCGGCGCTGAGCCGTATGGTCTGCCCGCGAGGCGCGAACAGCTTCACGAAATGATCAGCCAGTGGGTGCACGTCTGACACGCGGTTGCGCAACGGCACCAGGGTCAGCGGTATCACGCACAAGCGGTAGTAGAGGTCTTCGCGAAACTTGCCCGCACGGGCCAGTGCCATCAGGTCGCGGTTGGTCGCGGCCACGATGCGCACATCGACGTTCATCGGCTTGGCAGAGCCCACGCGCTTGATCTCGCCCGATTCGAGCGCGCGCAACAGCTTGGCCTGCATTTCGAGCGGCAGCTCGCCGATCTCATCGAGAAAAATGGTGCCGCCGTCGGCTTCTTCGAAGGCGCCTTTGTGCGTCGAGGCGGCCCCGGTGAACGAGCCCTTTTCGTGCCCGAACAGCTCGCTCTCGATCAGCTCTCTCGAGATCGCCGCGCAATTGACGGGGATGAAGGGCTTGTCTGCTCTGCGAGAGCGAGCGTGAATGGCGCGCGCCACCAGCTCTTTGCCGGTGCCCGATTCGCCGAAGACGGCCACCGCGGCGTTCGACGGGGCGACCCGCTCGATGAGCTCGGCGAGCTGCGCGACCGAGGGGTCGTTGCCGATGATGCCCTGGTAGTTGTTGACCACGCCGCGTGAGCTGGTGGCCTGGGGCTCGATGGTGAGCTCGGCTTCGCCCAACCGCAGCCCCGTGTAGAGGGGCACTTCGGCCTCGTACACGCGCACGGCCCCAAGCCAGGTGCCGTTGGTCGACTGTTGATCGACCAGGTGAAATCGGTTGCCCTCGCGCGTGACCTTGAGGTGTCGGCTCGAGACGAATTTCTGGTTGAGCACCAGATCATTGTTGTCGTCTTTGCCGATGGTGAAGCTGTCGCTCTGCAGCTTGTGAACGACGTCTTTGTTGGGGCCCTTGACCCGAACTTGCGCGGCCAGCCGGGGCGCCTGGTGCAGCGCGGTCGACGAGATCAGCTCGGTGGTGTTGCCAACCTCGGTGGTCTCGCTGCCGTCGAAGCTGCTGTGGGCGCGAAAGACCGCTCGCCACTGACCCAGCACGATGTCGGTACCGTCAGCCATCTCACCGGCAGTCAGCTTTTCGCCGCCGATGACGGTGCCCTTCTTCGACAGATCTTCGAAGCGGCAAGACGTACCCGCGGTGAACAGCAGCGAGAGTTGGTTTCGCGAGACCTCGGGGTCTGGCACGACGACGTCGCACTTCTCACCACGCCCCACGACGACCTGCTTGTCGGGTTCGAGCGAAAATCGCAGCACCTCTTCTCCACGACGGAAGAATACGAGCTCAGCCATGGCGGGCGCATATCACGCGCCCAGACGATGCGAAGCCCGGAGCCTCACCAGAGCGCTCCGGGCCCACTTGATACAGAATGCTTGGGTTACGGCACGAGGGTGACGTCGACCATGCGGTCGGCCGGCCACTTCTCGGGGTCGGGCGAGGCGCCTTCTTCGCCGCGCGACGACACGTTCAAGTGCGACGCCGGCACGCCCTTGTTCTGCAGGTAGGCGGCGACCTGATCAGCGCGCGCCTTGCCCAGGTCTTTGTTGTACATCTTGCTGCCGCTCGGGTCGGTGTACCCGACCACGTTGATGCTGCGGTCTTTGAGGGCGCCGGTGGTGAAGCACACGGCCAACGAATCGAGGCGCTCCGAGGTGGTGTTGGTCAGCGTGGTCGAGTCGAGCGCGAAGAATGCATCGCCCGCGGCGTCGCCGCACGACTCGCGAATTTTCTGGTCCAACCGAACGGCGCCTTTGCTGTCAGCCGTTCGTTCTTTGCCCGCTTCGGTGTGCGCGCAGCCCACAGTGAGGCAAAAAGACATGGCCGCAACGGCACCACTGATGAAATTACGCATGCAAGTCTCCCTTGTTGAGGTTGAAGACCTGCCGTCAGCAAGGGGTGTGCCGAGGTGCGTTACGCGACGGTCTCCGCCGTCCACCTGAAGAGTGAAGCGCCCATCGAGATGCCGCCGCCGCTGGCGCAGAGCGCGACGAGGTCGCCCTTTTTCACGCGGCCCTTGAGCACCGCATCGTGAAGCGTGGAGGGGATGGCGCCTGAGCCCAGGTACCCCCACTCCTCCATCGTGTAATGGGTCTTGCTCATCGGGAACTTCATCACCTGCATCACCGACTCGATCACGCGCAAGTTGAGCTGGGTGAAGATGAACAAGTCGACGTCTTCGAGCTTCTCGCCAGCCTTGTCAGCGGCGTTCTTGAGCAACATCGGCCAGCGCTCGACGTTGAAGGTGGGGGGAAAGCGGCGCACGAACTTCACGTACTGATGCACATCGCCGCCCGCGGGCTTCGAGGCGCCACCCGCATAGATGCCCAGCGCGTCGTGAAAGCTGCCATCAGAGGCGAGCACGCCACCGAGGTACCCGGTCTTGGTCGGGCCTTCGACCGCCGAGACGATCGCCGCGCCGGCGCCGTCGGCGAAGAGGGTCGCGGTGGTCTTGTCCGTCCAGTCCAAGAAGCGGCTCATGCCGTAGGCGCCGACGACCAGAATGTGTTGATAGGTCGGGTCGGCCTGAATGAACTTCGAGGCCACGTCGAGCCCTGCGACGAACCCCGCGCAGGCGCTGTTGAGGTCGAAGGTGCCGGCCTTCGAGGCCTGGAGCTTGTGCTGAACCACCGACGCGGTCGCAGGGCTGGGCTGATCAGGCGTGTCGGTCGCGATGAGAATCAGGTCGAGATCAGCTGCGGTCAGCTTGGCGCGGGTGAGCGCTTCTTTGGCTGCCTCGACCACCAGATCAGAGGTGGTCTGATCTGCGCGCATGTGCCGGCGGGCCTTGATGCCGGTCTTCTCGACGACGCGGTTACCGGTGCCTTCACCGAAGCGCTTGTCGAACTCGGAGTTGGGGATGCTGGTCTCGGGGATGTACGCGCCCGTGCTGCGAATGACGGCGTTTCTCATGACTTACTTTCGTGGTCTGCGTTTGGGAGGAACGGTGAGCCCCTCGAGGAGGAACCCGGTGACTTCTTCGATGACCTGATCAACGCGCCGCTTGCGATCGCCCCAGAGCACGAAGCGCATGCCGATGAAGTCGGCGATGCCCATCAAGGCGTAGGCGAGCACCTCCGCGTCCATCGAGCGAACTTCGCCTTTGTTCATCGCGGCCTGGAGCCCCTCGGTGTACCCGGCGGCGAGCGAGCGGTAGTACCGGCGAAAGGCCGCTTCATCGACGAACTCGGCCTGGCGAATGATGCGGTAGAGCTGCCGGTGCTCAGCGGCGAAATCGAAGAAGGCGCGCAGGCCTTCGCGCTCGATCACCAGACGGTCGTCGTGGCCACCCACCCGCTTCGCGATGGCTCGGCGCAGGCGAGTGCCCAGCTCGTCAACCAGCCCCGTGAACACCGCTTCTTTGCTGGGAAAGTAGACGTAGAACGCGCCGACCGCGACTCCGGCTTCTTTGGTGATCTGCGCGATTGACGCGTGCTCAAACCCGACTTTGCCGAAGACCTTCTCGGCACCGTCGAGGAGCGACTGACGCGTACGCTGCCCTCGCGAGGTCACCGGAGCTCGCTTCGCGGGGGCACGTGAATGTGAATTCATATTCACATTTGCTGCCGTAGCGCGAGTGAGGCCGGAGTGTCAAAGCCCCAATTCGTCGAGCACCGCGTCGTGAAAGCGCGGCCTGAACTGGCGAATCTGCACATTGGCGCGGCCGTAGATGACCCGGTTGGTGAGCAGGGCCACCACGAGCTGGCGATCGAAGTCGAGCCAGAGGCTGGTGCCGGTGAAGCCGAGATGACCGATGGCGTTGGGGCCGAAGCGGTGACCGCAGCTTGGGCTCTCGGCGCTCGGGGTATCGAACCCGTAGGTGCGCGTGCTGTTCGGCGTCGTGTCTTTCGGCCAGCCGCCATAGCTGATGGTGCCGTCGAGAATGGCCTGACCGAATTTGGCGACGTCGCGGGCGCTGCCGAAGAGGCCGGCGTGGCCTGCGACTCCGTTCATCAGCCACGCGTTGTCGTCGTCGACCTCGCCATCGCGAGAGGGGCCGACGGGCAGGCTCCACATGCCCTCTTGGCCAGGAGCGGGCTCGCGCGGCCGGGTACCCCCGGTCGAGATGGTGAGCTCTTTGGGGGAGGGGCGGTAGCCCGATTCGGCGAGCCCCAGGTGCTTGGTGAAGAGCTGATCAAGCGGGGCGCCGTGGAGCGTGCTGATCAGCTCACCGAGAATGATGAACCCGATGTCGCTGTAGATCGAAGCCTTGCCGGGGTCTGTGAGCGGCTTGGTCGCGAGCGCCGCGCTGATGACTTGCTCGCGCGTCGTGCAGGTGGCGAAGAAGGGTTTGAAGGCAGGCAGGCCCGAGCGATGGGTGAGGAGATCTGCGACGGTGACGCGCGCCGATTGAGCGTGTGAAAAAACGTCGCCAACCTTCAGCGTCGGGGAGACCTCGAGCTGACAACACAGCGCCGTGGTCGAAATCACCTTGGTGAGCGAGGCGAGATCGAACCTCGCAATCGGCGGTGCCGTGCCCCCAGAGAACACCGTCTTGCCCTGATGAATGACGACTGCGTTCGCGTGTTGAAAAACACGTTGGAGAGCCCCTTCGCGAATCATCGCGTCGAGGCTCACTCGACGAGGCCCTCGAGCTGGCTGAGCGATTTCTTGGTTGCGTCGAGCCGAACCCTGGCCCCCAACACGACGGGCTGATTGATGGTGCCGTGACCGATGGTGAAGCCAGAGGCGCAGGGCAACCCCGTTTCGCGCGCCAGGTCTCGCAGCACGTCAGCGCTCGAGTAGTCGGCGTCTTTTTCTTCACAGCCTGTGAACTCGCCCAGCACGATGCCGGCAAGGTCTTTGAAGGCCCCCGCGAGGGCGAGGTGGGTCCACATGCGGTCGAGTCGATAGGGTCGCTCGCCGACGTCTTCGAGCAACAGCACCGCGCCTCGCAGAGAGGGAAAGTAGGGAGTGCCCAACAACCGGGTCAGCACCGAGAGGTTGCCGCCAAGCAGCGGGCCCTCTGCAACTCCGTCGACCAAGGTGTCTTTGCCTGCGAGCGTCTCGACGGGCCGGCCTTCGAGGAGCGCGAAGAGGCGCTCGGCCACTTCTGCGCTTTGCGTGCCGAGCTGGGTGACG
>JANLPS010000424.1:0-14126 GCA_031367385.1 Archangium sp.
CGAAACATTCTGGCCATCGCGAAGAAAGAGCTGACCGTTTACCTGACCACGCCAATGGCGTGGATCGTGTTCACCTTCGTCTCGTTTCTGACCTCGTGGTTCTTCATCGGCTTGTTGATGGGCTTCAAAGAGGTGCACGAGCGAATGCGAATGATGCAGGTCTCGTGGGACCAGGTGCCTGCCGACTACCAGGCGTTTCGCAACCTGACCGAGGGCGTGATCGTCAACCTCTGGGGCTCGATGCTGGTGGTCACCCTCTTCGTCTGCCCCTTCTTGTCGATGCGCTTGTTCGCTGAAGAGCGGCGGCAGAAGACGTTCGAGCTGTTGATGACGACTCCGGTTCGCTCAAGCGAAATCGTGCTCGGCAAATACCTTGGGGCGATCGGCATCGTCGCCGCGACCATCGGCGTCACCATCGTGTACCCGGTCATCTTGAGCGTCTTCGGCGCCTCGTGGAACCCCGCGACAATGGAGGCCAAGCCCACCCTCGAATGGAGCACCGTGCTGCTCGGCTACGGCGCCTTGCTCCTCTTCGGAGCCACCTGCATGTCGATCGGTATGTTCATCAGCTCGCTGACCGACTCGCAGATGGTCGCGGCGATCGTCGCGCTGGTCATTTCGCTGGTGTGGATGCTGGTACGCATCGTCGCGCCGAACGCCGAGGAGCCGGTGCGCTCGATTCTCGCGTACCTGAGCTTCGATTCGCAGCTGCAGAACATGATGAAAGGTGTGCTCGAGCTCAAACCGTTGGTCTTTTTCTCGAGCGTGATTCTGGTCTTCTTGCTGCTCACGCATCGCTCTGTCGAAGCCCGCCGGTGGACCTAAAAGATGATGAAAACACTCGGCAAAGTGGCAGGCGGTATCGGGTTGTTGCTCACCCTCACCTCGTTCGTGACGATTTTCGTCGCGACGCCGACGGCGTTCTTCGTGAAGCTCGGCGTTGGCATCGCGATGCTCGTTTTCTGGGGAGTCACCAACGGCGAGCGGCTGGCCCAGTGGACACGGTCGGTCTTCTTCTTCGGCTCGTCAGCGGTGATCGGCATTCTCTTCGTCGGCCTGCTGGTCGCGGCGAACTACATCGTCGCCAAGCGCGGCAAGACGTGGGACCTGACCGACAAGAAGCTCTATTCGCTCTCGCAGCAGACCATCGACACGCTCAAAGAGCTCAAAGAACCGGTCAAGGCGATCGTCTTCATCTCTGGCCCCGCGCCCGACACCATCGACAACTTGTTCAGCCGCTATGCCGAGCTGACCGACAAGCTCAGCTACGAGATCAAAGACCCGCGCAAGACGCCCGATTTGACGAAGCTGTACAACATCAAAGACGTGCAAGCGGTCGCGGTGCTGGTGCGCGGCGAGTCGCATACCACTGCGAACCTGGGCGCCCTCGCCACCGCCGGGCAAGGCGAGCAAGAGCTCACCAATGCGTTGATTCGGCTCAACAAAGTCGGCGAGCAGCGCGTGTACTTCATCGAAGGTCACGGCGAATGGCCGCTCGAGGCCGATGAGAAGAACCCCGACAGCGCGATTTCGTCGCTGCAGAAAATGAAGGTGAGCCTCATCGCCGAAGGGTACTCGCCTGAGCAGCTCAACCTCGCGCAGAGCAACGCCATACCCACCGATGCGACGACGGTCGTCATCGCCGGCGCGAAGACGGCCTTTCAACCCAACGAGAAGAAGCTGCTCGAGACCTTTCTCGAAGAGGGCGGCCGCCTGATGTACTTCGCAGACCCCCAGGTCGAGCCCGGCCTCGACCCGCTGCTGGCGAAGTACGGTGTTCAGCTCGACGACGGCATGGTGGCCGACCCGCGCATCAGCCCCGAGCAGCCGTATTTGGTGGTCGCTCCGTTCTTGGGAGACCACCCCATCGTCAACCCGCTCAAGGGCGCGAAGACCAACCTGCTCTTCCCCATGTCACGGGCGCTGACGCAGCTGCGTGAAGGGGTGGCCCAGGGCACGGTGGTCGCTCCGTTGGCGCTGACGACGCCGAATGCCTGGGTCGAGACGAAGATCTCCGAAGACCCGTCGCTCGACATGGGCGAGAAGAGCGGTCAATTGCCGTTGGCGATGGCGGTCACGCGTGAATCGCCGTCGTCGAAGCGCAGCACCGAGACCCGCGTGGTGGTGTTCGGTACCTCGCAGCTGCTCAATGGAGCCTGGGCCTATGAGCCCAACCGCAACCTGGTGCTCAACGCGCTTGGCTGGGCTTCGAACCAGCCGAAGAAGCTGACGATTCGGCCGCCAGACCGAGAGATCTCGACCCTCGACATCGACGAGCCCCGGCTGGCCACGGTGCGCCTGGTCTCGATGGACCTGTTGCCGATGTTGCTGATCGGCGTCGGCCTGACGATTTGGGTCACGAGGCGGTCGCGATGAATCAGAGCACCAAGATGATGGCTCAGCTGGGAGCCCTGGTGCTCGTCGCCGCGGGGCTCGGCGGGTACGCGTACTTCGGCGTGTTCAAGAAAGACCAGGCCCAGACGCAGAAGAAGGCGATTGAAGAGAAGCTCTTCGCCACGGCGAAGGTGGGTGACGCTCCGGTGCTCGATGGGGGTGAGCTCAAAACCGAGTTCACGCGCTTGTCGGTGTCGACCAAAGACCAGACCACCGTGCTCGAGCGAGAAGTCGGAGGCCAATGGCGCATCGTCAGCCCGGTGAAGACCGACGTCGATGCCCTGGTGGTCGACGCGCTCACCAGCCAGCTGCAGCAAGCCAAGTTCAAGTCGACGCTCGATGAGAACCCCAGTGAGGCTGACCTGGTGAAATACGGGCTGACGCCGCCCGAGTTCGCAGTCGAGGCAACGGCGCGAGTGGGTGCTTCGGGTGAGGCGCGCTCGGTGAAGCTCGAGGGCGGCATCGAAAACACTTTCGACGGCTCGATCTACATGCGGCGCGATGGGCAGAAGGCCGTCTACCTCGCTGAAGGCGGCGTGCGCTGGTCGCTCGCCAAGACGACCTTCGATTTGCGAAAGAAAGAGATCCTCGGGCTCGATGAGGGGCAGCTCAAGGCCATCGACGTCGTCGCAAAGGCCAATTCGTACCGGCTCGAACGCACCGCTGAGCAGGGGTGGCAAGTGGTCAAGCCCGCGGCGTCTGCGGCCGATGCGACGGTCGTGGCCGGCATGGTCGGTCAGCTCAAGGCGGTGAAGGCGACGCGGTTTCTGCCTGAGGCGACTGCGATGGTGGTGACCACGACGGCGGTGTTCACAACGACCGAGGGCCAGACGGTGAAGCTCGAGCTGGGCAAGGCTGCTGCTGATGCCGGCACTGGTGGGTACGCCAGACGCAGCGACGAGCGGGGCACGGTGGTCGCGGAGATCGCGGCTGCACAGGTGACCAACCTCGATCGCAACCCGCTCGACTTTCGCGACAAGACCATCGTGACGTTCAAGAAAGAGCTCGTCACCCGGCTGCAGTTTCACGGCGCCGACGGCCAAGAATTCTCGGTCGTGCAAGAGCCCAGCACCGCCGGCATCGCTTCGTGGAGCGTCACCGGCGCACGGTCGGGCCCCGCCAAGACGTTCAAAGTGACCAGCGTGTTGTGGGTGCTCAGCACGTTCAAGGGCAGCGCCTTTGCTGATGACAAGGTGATGAACACCGGGCTCGACGCGAAGGCCAGGTTCATTGCGCTCTTCGGCGCTGACGGAGCGGAGCTGGCCCGCTTCACCATCGGCCGCGAAGTGCCGGGCAAGGTGAACATCTTCTACGTGAAGGGCACGCGGCCCCAGGTGATCGAGGTCGATGGGTCGCGCTTCAACGAGCTGCCGTCGACGCCTGACGAGCTGCTCGAGGGTGCTGACGCCGGCCGTTAGACGAGCGTCGGCAACACTTCGCCGCTCTTGCCGGCGATGACCCGGTCGAAGCGCGACGCGTAGTGGGCGGTGGGCTCGATGTCGATGAGCCACGAGCGACCTCCCGCTTGGGCGACCTCGTCGACCAGACCCGCCGCGGGGTGAACGTTGCCCGAGGTGCCCACGGAGAGAAACAAGAGCCTGCGCCCCGCCGAGCGAATGAACGCGGAGATGCGCTCGAGGTGGCTCGGGTCGAGCATTTCTCCGAACCAGACGATGTTGGGCCTGATCGCCGAGGCGCATTTTTCACAGGTGGGCAGCGCGTCGAAGTAGGTCTTCGAGTCGGCAAACGGCACGTTGCACTTCACGCAGCGCGATTCGAACAGCTCACCGTGCATCGAGATCATTCGCTGGCTGCCAGCGCGGGCGTGCAAGCCGTCGACGTTCTGGGTCGCTAGCAAGAAGCGGTCACCCAGGCGCTCTTCGAGCTTGGCCAACGCCACGTGCCCCGGGTTCGGAGCGACCTTGAGCGCTCCCTCGCGGCGCAGGCTGTAGAAGCGCCACACCAGCTTCGGGTCTTTGGCGAAGCCCTGCGGAGAAGCGACCTCTTCGACCGGGTTGCCCTCCCACAGGCCGTTGAGGCCTCGAAACGTCGGCACCCCGCTCTCGGCCGAGACCCCCGCCCCCGTCAACACCAACACCTTTGTCTCGCCGTCCATTGGCAGTGCCATCGCGGCGCGCAGCGTAGTGGTGCCTCGGGCTTCGCGCTGGCGAACCTGCAAGAAGAACGTTAAACGACTGAGATCACGGTGCTTTCTCGCGGCTCGAGCTCACATGTCAGACCCTTTTGATACTCCTGGCGGCATGACGCAGGCGTATTCAATTCAAGAGGTCGCGGGCCTCATGCAGGTGACGCTCGAGCGCGCCCGCGAGCTGAGCGCGATCGTCTGGCCCGAGGGCCGCGAGCTGTTTCGCTTTCAAGACATCGTGTTGCTGCGCACGGCGAAGAGCCTGGCCGACCGGCGCGTGACCAAGGCCCGCATCGCCACGGCCCTGGCCCGGGTGCGTGAAGAGCTGCCACCCGAGCGGCCCCTGTCGTCGGTGGTGATGCAGCACGAAGGCCGTGAAATCGTCGTCGGCCAAGGCGCCGAGAAGTGGAATGCGGAGTCAGGCCAAGGCGTGATGGATCTCGGGCGCCCTGCCCGTGGAGCGACCTGGCTGCGGCCCGTGCCCAGGCGTGACGCCGAGCAGCTGTTCGACCATGCGGTGCAGCTCGAGAAAGAGAGCCCGCTCGAGGCCATCGACGCCTACGGAGAAGCGGTCGCCGCCAACCCGTACCATGCCGATGCGCACGTGAACCTGGGCCGGTTGCTCCACGCGCATGGCCGGCTGCGCGAGGCCGAAGCGCACTACGTGGCCGCGCTGGTGTCGTGCCCGACCGATGCGACCGCGACGTTCAACCTGGCGGTGGTGCTCGAAGACCTTGGCAAGCCCGACGATGCGATGAACCGGTATCGCGAGGCCCTCGAGCTCGACCCCGAGTGCGTCGACGCGTATTTCAACCTGTCGCGGCTGTACGAGAAAAAGGGCGAGATGATGTCTGCGATTCGACACCTCAAAGACTACCGGAGGCTCTCGAAGAGCTAGCTCGTTAGTGGGTCGCGAAGCCGACCAGGTCGAGCAGCTTGTGCAGGTTGAGCGGCTTCGACAGCGTCAGCGCGACGCCCCGCCGCATGCCCGTCTCGGTCACTTCATCGGTGTTGTGCGCGGTGATCATGATCACCGGCAGGGTCGCGAAGGCTTCGATGGCGTGAATCTGCTCGGTGAACGAAATGCCATCGACGTGGGGCATCATCAAATCAGTAATGACCAACTTGATGTTCGGCTCTGACTTGAGAATTTCGAGGCCACGAACCGGGTTGCCGGCCGTCATCACGCGATAGTTGTTGCGTCGCAAGAAAGTGCTGAGCAACAGCAGCGTTGCCTCGTCGTCGTCGACGATCAAGATGGTGCGCATTTCCCCCGGCTCCATGTCGTGGGCCTAGCATGAGCAGTTGACTTCTGCACTCCCGGGTCTGAAAGAAACGGTCATGGCGCTCACCTTCGAACAGGTCTTGGGTATGGGTGAAGAGGCGTTGGCTTCGCTCGAGCTCGATGAGGCGCTCCGATGTGCCGATGAGGCGCTGGGGCTCGAACCCGATTCGCTCGACGCGATGGATTTACGGGCCAATGTTCTGGCCGAGCTGGGCGACTACGAGGAGGCCGACGAGGCCTTCTCGAGGCTGCTCGATCGCGAGCCGAAGAACGTCGCGTGGCAGCTGAGCGCCGCCGACGTGTTGATTCGGCAGCCAGGTGACGACCGGGACCGGGTCGAGGCTGGGCTTGCGCTGCTCGACAAGGCCGAGGCGCTGGCCAAGAAAGACCCGCAGATCTTCGTGGCGCTCGAGTTGCTGCGCGGCGTCGCGCTGAACCAGCTGGGCGATTGTGAAGGGGCATTGAGCTCGTTCGATCAGGTGCTCGAGCTCGACCCCGACAACGACGAGGCCCGGCTCGAGCGGGCGATCGCCTTGTTCGAGACATGCCGCTTCGACCAGGCGTGGAAGGCGTTCGAACAATTCTCTCGTGATTTCGCCGATGAACCGTGGGCCTTTCATTACCTGGGGCTGATCGCCGAGCGCCGGGGGCAACCCAGCAAGCCCTGGTTCGAGAAAGCCCAACGGCTCGACAGCGCCGAGTTTCCGCCTCCGGTGGTGCTCAGCGACGAGGCCTTCGCTAAGGCGGTTGAAGACGCCATCGCCGAGCTGCCCGAGCACGCGCGGCCCCACTTGGCCAACGCGGTGGTCGATGTCGAAGCATTGCCCAGCGACGAAGACCTGCGTGAAGGCGGGCTGTCACCCTCGATTCTCGGCGTCTTTCGCGGAGTGCCGATTGACGAGCGAAGCCCCACCGACCCGTCGCACCACCAGACCGCGCACATCACCCTGTTCAAGAACAACCTCGAGCGCTTCGCGATCAGCCGCGAAGCGCTGCTCGAGGAGATTCGCATCACCGTGCTGCACGAGGTCGGGCATCTGCTCGGGCTCGATGAAGACGAGCTGTACGAGCGCGGTCTCGACTAAAGCGAAACGGTGCTACGACTGAGCGCGGCGAAGCGCGTGTTCTGGTGAGCGCCGCGATCTTCAAAATCGCTGGGTTGCCGCGCGAGCGTCGGCCGGTGGGTTCGATTCCCATGCTTCGCCGTCACGGTGGGAGTGCTAAATTCCCCTGTTAAATCATTGTTTTAGGTCATTCTCGCTCGCCTTATCGAAGCGAAAAATGTATATTGCGCCGCGTGAAAGAGCGGTTTCAATCGATCGAAGACAAGACGAAGCGGCTCAAGGAGCTGCTCAACCTCAAACGCCCGGAGGTTCAGGACTTTCTCGAGCGATTCGAAATGTCGTGGGTTTACCATGACAGCGCCCTCGAGGGCACGGTCTACACCCCGCAGGAGCTCGGCGCCGCTCTGGTCCCCGGCGCAGTCGCGGCTGAGGCCTCGCTCCTGCCCATCGTCTGGGAGATTCGAAACCACAAGAACGCCCTCGAGTTCGTTCGCGATGAGTCGAAGGGCTCGAAGAAGAACGCCGCGCTGACGATGACGTTCGTCAAGCGGGTGCACGACTTGATGTCAGGCAACACGCCCGAGGCGCAGACCGCGCGGGCCCTGGCTGAGCGCCGCGAGCGCACCGAGAAAGAGCTCGCCAAAGAACGCGAGAAGCAGGGCTTTCGCAAAGACATGCCGCTGCACCGCACCTACTTTCACGAGATCGCGCAGCCCGGCAAAATTCAAGGTCAGCTCGAGAAGCTGATCGACTGGACGGCGACCGCAGAGTTTCGCGAGCTTCACCCGGTCATGCAGGCGGCCCGGGTGCAGCACCAATTCATTCAGATTTTCCCCTTCACCGAAAACTCGGGGAAGGTCGGGCGCATGATGAGCAACTTCTTGTTGCTGCGCAACGGCCTGATGCCGGCGGTCGTGGTCTCGGTTGATCGGCAGAAATACTACGAGTCGTTTCGAGGCTCGCTGAGCAGCTTCGCGAACCTGTTGATGGACTCGATGGAGAACTCGCTCGACAACGGCACGAAGTTCTTTCGCGATCTCTCGCGCGTCTACCGCTGATGCCCGCCGTGCTCGCTCGCTCGGCCATGCGGGTCGATTCGCTGGCGGCTCCGGCGAAGGTCGAGCGGCTGGTGAAGTTGTTCAAAGACCGCAAGCGCGCGCTGGTGTTGACCCACGACAACCCTGACCCTGATTCGCTGGGCTCGGCGGTGGGCCTGGCGTTGCTGCTCGAGAAGAAGGTCGGCGTGAAAGCCGAGGTCGCCTACGGAGGCATCATCGGGCGTGCCGAGAACGCAGCGTTCGTGCGGGTGCTCAAGCTCGACGTGAAGCCGATCTCCGAGGTGCAGGTCGAGGCCTACGACTTGTTCGCGCTGGTCGACACCCAGCAGACGGTGAAGAACCACGCGTTGCCCGAGCCGCACGTGGCCGACATCGTGATCGACCACCACCCGGTTCGCGAAGACCCGATCGTCAGCGCCTTCGCCGATGTCGGTGGCTCGTTCGGCGCCACTTCGACGATGGTGACCGAGTACCTGCGCGCGGCGCGCATCGAGCCGTCGCCCGAGCTTGCGACCGCGCTGTATTACGGCATCAAGGCCGACACCCGCGACCTCGAGCGGCAGACCCGCCAGCACGACGTCGATTGTTATCTGTGGCTCTTTCCCAAGATTGACCGGGCGCTGTTGGCCGACATCGAGCACCCCGCGCTGCCGGTTCGCTATTTTCGGCTCTACCACGCGGCGATCGAGCGGGCCCGGCTGTTCACCGGCGCGGTGATCACCGATTTGGGTGAGGTGTACACGCCCGACATGGTGGCCGAGGTCGCCGAGCGGCTCAGCTTCATCGAAGAGCTGACCTGGTCGCTGGCGTACGGGAGCTACCACAGCCAATTGTTTCTCTCGCTCCGCTGCATGGACCGGCGAATGAACGCGGGGCGGCTGATTCGAGAGACTTGCGCCGAGTTCGGTGGCTCGGCCGGCGGGCACGGCAGCATGGCCGGCGCGAGGCTCCCGCTGGCGGGTACTCGGGCTCAGCGAACGGCGTTCAAGCGAGAGGTGGTGCGCAAGTTCAAGACGGCGTTCGGCGTCGAGGGCCAGCGGGGTACTTCGATCTTGTCTGACGAGTCGTGAGGTTCGCTCGTCAACGACGGGTCCTCCGAGTGCTTCAGGCCGAGCGGGGTTTGGGCACGAAACCACGGGCCCCGGCGCGATGACCTTCTTCGTGGTGGTGGCGCTGCCTCGCCTTTCGAATTTCGGCGCGGTCCAGGTAGCCGAGCACACGCGAGGGCTGTCAAGCTCGACCCACGATCAGCCCCGAGACGCTTGAGCACCGATACCGGGCCATCAGGCCGATCAGCACCACTTTCATCACCGGCACCACGATGACCCACTGGCCAAGGTGTGATCTTGCGGCCTCGCGCTGATCGCTCCGATCGGCACCGCCAGCGCGCACAACAGCAGCACGCGCTTATCGGTCTGAAAATCACGCAGGCCCTTGGAGTCGAGATGCTTCGCCGCGCTCACGCCGATTGCCTTGACAGCGTCTACATCGTGTTGCGATATATATTTGCGACCAGGTCGTCAAATGCCTCTCTCCAAGCTCCACTATCAACGGCTGGCGACGTTGCGCGAAGCGCTCCGCCGGTTTCTGCACTTCAGTCAGAACGCGGCCGAGCGCGAAGGGCTCACGCCGCAACAGCACCAGGCGATGCTGGCGCTCAAGGGTTCTGCGCGTGGGTCGCTGTCAGTGGGAGAGCTCGCCGAGCAGCTCTACGTGCATCACCACAGCGCGGTGGGGCTGGTCGATCGCCTCGCGCGGCAGAAGCTGGTGCGGCGGCTGGCCTCGTCGACCGCCGATCGCCGCCGGGTCGAGCTGCGGCTCACGGCGCGCGGAGAGGCGCTCATCGATCGACTCTCGAGAGCCCATTGGCTCGAGCTTCAACAATTCGGCCCCGAGCTGCGCTCTGCTCTCGATGACATTCTCACGAGGTAGACGACGATGCTCCACACTCTGAACCCACTGACCAAGCTGGCTCTGAAAATTGCGTTGGCCCTGGGCTCCGGGCTGACCGTCGCGCTGTTGTGTTGAAGCGATTCGGCTACGGCGCCGATTGGGTGTGCCTGGCCAGCTGGGCGCTTTACGCGCTGAACCGCTTCGCGATCGACCCGGCGCTCAAAGGCCCATTCATGCGAGATCATTTCAATGATCTGCTGCTGGTGCCGGCGGTCTTGCCGTTGGTGCTGTGGGTTCAGCGCCGGTTGGGGCTGCGGGCAGACGACGCACCGCCGCGGGCGCTCGAGGTCGCGCTGCATGTGTGTGCATGGTCATTCATGGCCGAGGTGATCGCTCCGCTGCTGACCCAGCGCGCGACGGGTGACGTGCTCGACGTCGCGGCGTACACCGCGGGGGCCCTGGGGGCCTGGTGCCTGTGGAGCGTGCGATGAGCTTCGACCACCTCGCCCCCTGGTACCCCGCACTCGAGCGGCTGAGTGCCGGTGACCTGCTGCAGCGGGCCCGAGTGGCGTTTCTCGGCGAGCTGGCCGGGTGCCGTCGCATCTTGAGCGTCGGCGAAGGCCACGGCCGCTTCGCCCAGGCCTGCCTGTCGCGCTTTCCGCTCGCTGAATTGAGCTGTGTCGAGGCGAGTGCTGGCATGCGTGCACAAGCGGCGCGGCGGCTCGGACCAGCCGGCCAACGGGTCATCTGGCACGCAGCCGACGTTCGAACAGCCAAGCTCGATGGCCCCTACGACGCCCTCGTCACCTGCTTCTTTCTCGACTGCTTCACGCCCTCGGGGCTCGACGAGGTGGTCGACCTGCTGGCCGCCGCAGCGTCGCCGAGCGCGGTCTGGTTGGTGGCCGATTTCAGCCTGCCACCTCAGCGGGGCATCACCAGGCTGCGGGCCCGAACGGCCCATGCCCTGATGTATGCATTCTTCGCACTGACGACCTCATTGTCAGCCCGCAGGCTGACGCCCCCTGACGCCGCGCTCGAGCGAAACGGCTTCAGGCGCGTTGGCCGGGAGCACTTCGACTGGGGTCTGCTGCAAGCCGATTGCTGGCGCCGCGGGCCGGGCCCAATCACCGACCGTGGTGATGCCGGCACAGATCAGCCCAAGCACGAGGGTGGAGCGCCCCAGGCCCCACAACCGACGTGACCCGAGCAGCGAGGCCGCGCCTTCGAGGCCGACCCAGGTCAGCAGCAGCGTCATCGGCACCGCGTCGTCGAGCACAGGCATGGCAGTTCGATGCAGGGCAAGCGCGCTGGTAACAGAGAGTTGTCACTTTTCTCGAAATGCGACATCCAACAGATATGCAATCGCTCGAGCAGGCTCCCGGCGCGCCGACCAGCCCGCTGGGTGACGAGGAGATCGTACAGCTGGTGCTCAAAGGGCAGACCGCGCTCTTCGAGGTCTTGATTCGGCGCAATAACCAGCGGCTGTACCGCGCCATACGCTCGGTGGTGCACGACGAGGCGGTCGTTGAAGACGCGATGCAGCAGACCTACGTGCTGGCCTTTCAGCGGCTCTCGCAGTTCGCCTCCGGGTCGGCCTTTTCGACCTGGCTGCTGCGCATCGGGCTCAACGAAGGGCTCCAGTACCTGCGGCGAACGCGAAAGTGGCAACCTCTCGAGCTGGCTGACGATTCACAAGGAGAACGTGTGCCCGATTCGAGCAACGCCACGCCCGAGGCTCGGGCCTACGCGCGGCAAACCGTCGAACTCCTCGAGGAGATCATGGACCGGCTGCCCGCCACCTATCGGCTCGCCCTGGTGCTGCGCGAAATCGAAGGGCTCAGCGCCAGCGAGACCGCCGCCGCGATGGGCATCAGTGAAGACAACGTGAAGCAGCGGGTCTTTCGCGGGCGCGAATTGATGCGCGACCAGATTGAGGCGCGAACCGGCGAGGCCCTGCGCGAGGTGTTCTCATTCGAAGCGACGCGCTGTGACCGCGTCGTCGCGGGGGTCTTCGCGCAGCTTGGCCAGTGAACGGGCTACTTGTAACGGTACGCCCAGGTGCGACGGTGGGGGTCGCTCAAGAAGACGTACACGTTGTCGACCGGGTCGTAGTCGAGGGCGTGAAAGACCACGTTGCCCGGCGTCTCACCGTCGGCTGAGACGACCTGCATGACCTTCGAGTCCCACGTGTTGGTGGCAGGGTCGAAGGCGTAGAAGGTGTTGTTCAGTACTCCGCCGCCGATCACGTGGTTCTTCGAGTCGTACGCCCAGCCGTCTTCTTGGCTCGCGGGCGCACCGGCGGTGGTGAGCTCTTTGATCAGCACCGAATTCTTGGCGCGATCGAAGCTGAGCTCCCAGACGTAGGTCACGGCGCCACGCATGAAATAGTAGAAGTGATCATTCGGAGGAAAATACACGAGGTTGTTCGAGTACCCGCGGTGAGCGGCGTCGTACGACGAAGCAGGGTCTTGCATCACTTGCGTGACGGTGTCGGTGGCGGGGTCGTAGGTCTTGAGGCCGTACTCTCCGAAGTCGAGCATCTTGCCCGAGACCGGATCGGCTTCGCCCGCCGTGGCGTAGTACCAATTTTCGTCTGGCTTGGTGCGGCCGTACGACCAGGTCTTCGCTTCGATGTCGAACCACATGGTTCGGGTCTGCAACGGAGGGAAGGTCTGCGCGCCGCCGTGACAGGTCTCGGCCGAGAGACCTCCGCTGGTGAGAATCACGAGTGAGCGACGGCCGTTCACAATCGTCACGCCCATCGTGTCCCAGGTGTGGCGGGCCAGAGGTGCGTGGTTGTCTTTCCACGACGCGGTGTCGGGGTCGAAGTTCTCGGGTGTTTGATTCGCGCACAGCGTGGCGGTGTACGCGGGCACCCACGCGAGGGTGTTGAAGTCGAAGATCTCGACTTCGTTGCCATAGGCACCGGCGTGGCCTCCGCCGAACATCAACATCTGGTGGCCAGTGCGGTCGTAGACGAAGCCGCTGTAATCGGTGATCGCGCCGCAACCGCCGCCGTTGTCGGTGGGCGAGTTGCAGGCGTAGCGGCCCAGGTCGAGCGCGGTGTTGTTCGCGATGGCGGCCAGCGTGGGGTTGCTCTTGAGGTCTCGGCCTGCGTCGAAGGGTGTGCCAGCGTCGGGCATGCTCAACGTGCCGGAGTCGAGCGTCGCGCTGACCCCGGCATCGGTGAGAGAGGCGCCACCCGCGTCGGTCATGCTCGAGGCCGTGCCCGTGCAGGCGCTCGCGAGTACGACTCCGCACCACACCACAGCCAGACCCATTCGCATCAGGCCGGTGGTACCACGGCACCCCTGAGCCGGCGACTGAGCACAGGAGTGTTCAACGGCGTGCAGGGCGTCTTCGAAATGCGAACTGACCCACCTTTGTCGAGTGGGCCAGGCTGAGCGAGCGCAAACATTCGCAGCGAACCGAGCATCATGACTGCCTCCGAGCCTAGGAGCCCCGTGCCCTCCGTCGAAGTCTTCTCTCGGCGACTGGTGCACAAATGGCCCAGGCTTGGTACCAGTCGCTGGTGATCTACTGGGACTACAACGCCGGGGCGCCATTGCTGCCGAAGCTGGCCGCTCCGTTGACCGAGGCGTTGCTGGCGTCGGGCAACCCGTCGAGCGTGCACCAGGTCGGCCGCTCAGCCCGACGGCGAATCGACACCGCGCGCGAGACCGTGGCCAAGGCGTTCGGGTGCATGCCGCGTGAGGTCGCGTTCACCGGCTCGGGCTCTGAGGCCGCGGCGATCGCCATTCTCGGAGTGTGGGCAGCACGCAAAGACCACACCCGAACGCGCATCGTCACCTCGGCGATCGAGCACCCGTGTGTGTTGGGCTCGGTCGACCGCCTCGAGCGCGAAGGCGCCACCGTGGTGCGCGTCAAGCCCGAAGCCTCCGGCGCGGTAAGCCTCGCGGCGATGACGGAGGCGCTGACGCCTGACACCCTTTTCTGCTCGTTGATGGCGGTGAACAACGAGACCGGGGTGATTCAGCCGGTCTCAGAAGTCTCGCGACTGTGCACCTCACGCGGCATTCTCTTTCACTGCGATGCCGTGCAGGCGATTGGTCGGGTGCCGATGTCATTGCGTGAAGTGCCGGCCGACACGCTGTCGTTCTCGGCTCACAAGCTGGGCGGCCCGGCGGGTATCGGAGCGCTGATCAACCGCCGCGGGCTCGACATCATGGGGTTGACTCCGGGGCATCAAGAGAACGGTCGACGCGGTGGTACGCAAAATGTGGCGCTGGCAGAGGCGCTCGGCTTGGCGCTGACCGACGCGCTCG
>JANLPS010000485.1:0-4459 GCA_031367385.1 Archangium sp.
CCTCGCTAAGAACCGGTCGACCGCCATCGCGTAGTGGGCGTTCGTGTTCGCGTCGTTTGGCTGGTCTCCCGTCGTTCTCCAGGGAGCGGCTTTCAGCGCCCGAGAAATCGCAGCCGCGACTGCCTCTTGCACCGAGCGCGGGTCGGCGAATCGAACTTCGAGCTTCTGGGGGTGCACATTCACGTCAACCGCGCGCGGGTCGAGCTCGATCTGAATGACGGCCACCGGCTGCCGGCCGGGGGGCAGTGAGTCTTGAAAGGCCCGTTGAATCGCCGAGTTGAGCCCGCGATCTCGAATGTAGCGGCGGTTGACGAAGGTGTAGAGGCCGCGGGCGGTGGCGAAGGTGAGCTCGGGCGACGCGACGAAGCCGGTGACCGTGACCCCCAGCCTCCGCTCGTCGATGGCGAGCAGGTGAGGCCCGACTTCGACCCCCAACGCGGCCGCGATTCGCTCTTTCGGGTCGGCCTCAGTTGCGGGGCTCGAGAAGAGCCGGCGCTCTCCGTGCTCGACGAAGAACCCGACCTCGGGGTGCGCCAGCGCGAGCCGAATGATCGCCTCTTCGCAGTGCGCGAGCTCGGTCGACTCACGCTTCAAGAACTTGCGGCGCGCGGGCGTGTTGTAAAAGAGGTCAAGCACGTCGATGCGCGTGCCGCCGACCGCTGGAGCGGCCTCGACGATCATCGATCGCGACTCGTCGAAGGTGACTTTGGTGCCCCAGACCGCCCCGGGCTCAGAGGTCTGGAGCGAGAAGCGCGAGACCGAGGCAATGGTCGGCAGAGCCTCTCCGCGAAAGCCTTTGGTGAGAATGTGAAAGAGCGCTTCTTGATCGGCCAGCTTGCTGGTCGCGTGACGCTCTAGGCTCAAACGTGCGTCTTCAGCCGACATGCCGTGACCGTCATCGATGATGGTGATCGCGTTGAGCCCACCTTCAGAGAGCTGCACCCGAATGCTGGTGGCCTTGGCATCGATCGCGTTCTCGGCGAGCTCCTTGACGACCGACGCAGGGCGCTCGACCACCTCACCGGCGGCGATTTTGTTGATGAGGTCGGCGCTGAGCAGCTTGATTCGGCCCATGAGTCGAATTCGGAGCCGCGGGACCTTACCGTCCGTTACAGTCACAAGTCTCTTGCGATGCGCCTAAACGCCCAGGAACTTCTTCAGCGCCTTCATCGGCACCTCGGTCTGGTGGTCTTGGGGAAACCCGAGCAAACCAGGCTTGCCCTCACCTGCCTGGCGGCCCGAGGCCACCTGCTGCTCGAAGACGTGCCTGGTGTTGGCAAGACCACGCTCGCCGAGGGCCTGGCCCGTGCGTTCGCTCTGAGCTTCGCGCGCGTGCAGTTCACCGCCGACCTGCTGCCGAGCGATATTCTGGGCGCGCAGGTCTTCGTGCAATCGACCGCCAAGTTCGATTTTCGGCCGGGGCCGATCTTTCACCAGGTCGTGCTGGCCGATGAGCTGAATCGTGCGCCGCCGAGAACGCAGTCGGCATTGCTCGAGGCGATGGCGCAGGGTCAGGTCAGCCTCGACAGCGTGACCCACCATCTGCCGCAGCCGTTCACGGTGATCGCCACGCAAAACCCGATTGATCTGTCGGGCACCTACCCGCTGCCCGATTCGCAGCTCGACCGGTTCTTGATGCGCCTTTCGCTCGGGCACCTGTCGCCCGAGGTCGAGACTGATCTGTTGATGTCGCGCCGGGCTGACCCGTTGGCGAGCTTCAAGCCCATCGCTTCGGCAGCCGAGCTCGAGGCGTTGCACCAGGCGGCTGACGCGGTGAGCGTGTCTCGAGACATTGCCGAGTATGCGGTGCGGCTGGGCGGAGCGACCCGGTCACACTCGGATATTGAGCGCGGGGCTTCGACCCGTGCGGTGCTGTCACTGATCGCCGCCGCGCGAGCGCATGCACTGTGGGACGCGAGAGATTTCGTGACTCCGGGCGATGTTCGGGCGGTGGTCGGGCCGGCGTTGTCACATCGGTTGTTGTTGAGGAGCTCCGTGCATGGCGTCTTCGCGCGCGATGAGGCTGCGCATGTGATTGACGAGATCGTGAAGCGGTTGCCGGCTCCCAGGTGATGGTTCGTGGTTCGTGGTTCGTGGTTCGTGGTTCGACAGGCTCACCATGAGAGAGCCATGACAGTTGACTCGGTGGACGCGGCCGGAGCGAGACTCGCAGAGTGAGCAAACAAACTCTCATGGTGAGCCCGTCGAACCACGCCATGACCTTCTGGCAACGACTGCGCCGAATCTTGCGCCCGCCGCGGCAGCTCAAGATCACCCGGCTGGGTCGCACCTACCTCGTGCTCACCGTCGGCATCGGCCTCGGTGCGCTCAATACCGGCAACAACCTGCTCTACCTCGTGCTCGGGTTCATGCTGTCGATCATCGTGCTCTCCGGAGTGCTCTCCGAGCGCGCCATCTGGGACATTCAGCTCAAGCGCCTGTTGCCTGATGGGGCCTTCGCGAAAGAACCGTTCGCGCTTCGCTACGAGGTCACTCGCAAAAAAGGCCGCGCGTTCGCGCTCAAAGTAAAAGAAGCCGACGGGTCGATCGATGCCTGGGCCTGGGTGCCGCTGGTCAGTGAAGGCGAGCCGCTCACCGTACGCGCCGATGCGATCGCCAATCGCCGCGGGCCTCACCGGCTCTCACGCATCGAGATCAGCACCGCCTTCCCACTCGGTATCTTCGAGAAGTCGCGGCTCATCGAGGTGAGCGATCTCTTGATCGTTTTTCCCCGTCGGGGCTTCTCGTGCCCTCCGCTCGAAGCAGACGCAGGCCGTCAGGCCGGAGACGGTGGCAACCCGCGGCTGCGTGATGGCAACGGCGACATTCTCGGCCTCAAACCACTCGGCGATTTCGACGATGCCCGCCGCATTCATTGGAAGAAGAGCGCCTCGATCGGCAAGCTCGTGAAGGTCGAGCGCGAGCGCGAAGATCGCCGCCAATTCACCTTGAAAGTCGACACCGCCCTGACCGCCGATGCGCTCGAGCGTGCGTGCGAAGAGACCGCCGCCGCGAGCCAGCAACTGCTCTCTGAAGGCCACGAGGTCGGCCTGCTGACCGGCATACGCAAGATTCGCCCCGGCGCTGGGCCTGGCCACGAGCGCCGGTTGCTGACCGCGCTCGCCTGGGTCGGCTTCTCGCAAGAAATGGAGCCCTGAGCGATGAACCTGGTCGCCCGGCGAAGGTTGCGGCTGCGGTTTCGCGATCTGGCGGCGCTCTCGGCGTTCATCGCCGTCGCGTTGTCGGGCACGGTGCCGATCTGGGTGATCGCCGTGTTCGCAGCCGGGTGGCTCGGCTCGATGGCCGGCTGGAGACCCCTCGCCAAGCGCCCCATCTTCACCGTCGTGCTGCTGTTGGTCACCGCCGTGCTGCTCTTCGGAGCCGCTTTTCGCGGCATCATCGACCTCGTCGTCGCGGCGGTGTCGTTCGCGTTGCTGGTCACGACCCAGCGCATGCTCTCAGAGCCGGGGCCCGCAACCGATCAGCAGGTCTTGCTCGCCTCGCTCCTGTTGATGGCCGGCGCGGCCGCGCTCTCAGGTGAAATCTGGTACTCGGTCTCATTGCTGGCCTTCGGCGTGTTCGGCTGCCTCGCGCTCGGCCTGGCCGTGATCGAAGGGCCCGAAGAGCGCGATCACGAGCTGCCGATCAAGCCGGTCATGACGCAGCTGATGATCGGCGTCGGGCTCGCCCTGGTCGGAGGCCTGGCCTTCTTCGTCCTCTTCCCCCGCTTGTCGTGGAACATGGCAGCCCGCCGCACGCCCCCCGGAGTGCTCGGCGGCACCACCGGCATGAGCGATCGCGTTCGCCTCGGCGGCGGAGGCACCCTCAAGACCAGCGCCCGCGTCGTCTTGCGCGCCAAGATTGAACCCGACCCCGGTGACGACCAACTCGACCGCTACTGGGTCGGCCGGTACTTCGACGACTTCGACGGCCGGGAGTGGAAAGGCTCGGGTATCGCGCAGCCTCCGAGATCACGCGTGCAGGTCGGCGTCTCGACAGGTCAATTCATCATTCAACGCATCGAGCTCCTGCCCGCGTACGATTCGCGAACGCTGGTCGGGCTCGACGCACCGCTGGTCTTCGATGGCGCGACCATTCTCACCGCGACCGGTCAAAGCAACATCGGCTTGATCGAAGCCAAGGGCGAAGAAGTGCGCTTCGCTGGCCCTGGCAACGCCTACACCTACACCGTCGCGAGCCGCAGCCCGGCGGGCGTGGGCGAAAAGGAGACCGCTGACCCCAAGTACATCGAGCTGCCGAAAACACTCGACCCGAGAATCGCCGCACTCGCAGCACAGGTCGCCGGCACCGAGACCAACCCGCTCCGCGTGGGTAAAAAGCTCGAGGCCTACCTTCGAAACAACTACCTCTACAGCTTGAGCCTGCCCGGAGAGCTCGACGACCCGCTGGCTGACTTTCTCTTCAACCGCAAAGAAGGCCACTACGAGCACTTCGCGAC
>JANLPS010000499.1:0-1932 GCA_031367385.1 Archangium sp.
GCCGTCATCACCGCGTCTTTTTCATCGGCCTTCATGCGGCCATGCAGCAACCCCAGTCGCGCAGTGGGGAAGATGGCGGCCAGCTGCTCGGCGCCCTGGGTCGCGTCGGCGAGGTCGATCTTCTCTGACTCTTCGACCAGCGGGTACACCACGTAGGCCTGATGCCCGAGGTCGAGCTCGCGCTGCACCACCTGGTACGCGCGCGCGCGGGCCTTTTCGTTGAAGACGTTGGTCTCGATGGGCGTTCGGCCCGGCGGCAGCTCGTCGATCACCGAGACGTCGAGGTCACCGTAGAGGGTCATCGCCAGGGTTCGGGGTATCGGCGTCGCGGTCATCACCAGCACGTCGGGGCGCGCGCCCTTGGCCATCAAAGCGTGGCGTTGAATCACGCCGAAGCGGTGCTGCTCGTCGATCACCACCAGGCCCAAGTTCTTGAACGAGACGCCTTCTTCGATCAGCGCGTGCGTGCCCACGGCAATGCCGACCCGGCCCGACGCGACGGCCGCGCGGTGCTCTCGTTTGGTCTTGGCGCTGCCCGTGCCGGTGACCAGCGCGACCTCGACGCCCTGGTCTGCGAAGGCCTTCGAGAAGGTGCGGTAGTGCTGCTCTGCGAGCAGCTCGGTCGGCGCCATCACCGCGACCTGGTACCCGTTCTGTACGGCAATCGACGCGGCGATCATCGCGACCGCGGTCTTGCCTGAGCCGACGTCTCCCTGAACCAGCCGGTTCATGGGCTCGGCTCTGCGTTGGTCACCTGCGATTTGATCGACGACCCGGTGCTGCGCGCCGGTGAGCGCGAACGGGAGCAGCCGCTTGGCCTTCTCGACGATCGCCGCGGTGGCTGAGAAGGCGATGCCTGGCTGCACTTTGACGCCTTGCCGGCGCAGCGCGAGGGCGAGCTGCAAGAAAAAGAGCTCGTCGAACGCCAGGCGCTGGTGCGCGGCCGAGACGTGCTGGTCGAGCTGCTCGAGTGACGAACCCCGCGGAGGAAAGTGAATGTATTTGAGGGCTTCTCCGAGGCCCATCAGGTTGTTTCGAGTGCGCAGGGCTTCGGGCAGCGGCTCTTCGATGTCGAGCGCGAACTTCTCGGAGACCTTGAAGGCCAGCTCACGCAGCTGGCGTTGCTCGTGGCGCTCGAAGCCCGGGTAAACGGGCACGATTCGGTTGAAGTGAATCGGAGAGCTCTCGACGTCTTCGGCAGGCTCGACCTCGGGGTGCGGCATCTCCCAGCCGTAGCTCGACTGGCGAACTTCGCCCGAGACGACCAGCTTTTTGCCGATGGGAAACTTGGCCTTGAGCCAGGGGCCGGTCTGAAAGTAGGTCGCGGCGATGGAGCCCGAGGCATCGGCGAGCACCGCGCGAAAGGTGCGCCGGGCGCCGTAGCCCTCTTCGACGTGCTTGACCTCGACGACGACGGTGCCGCGAATGCCTGCGCGGAGCTGGGCGATTTTCTTCAGCTCGCGGCGATCTTCGTACACGCGCGGGAGCAGAAAGAGGACGTCGCCGACTTTGGTGACCTGCTTCTTGTTCAGCAGGCCGACGAGGCGCGGGTTGAGGCGCCAGCCGACCTCTTTGAGCGGCTTGGCGAGCGGCCCGGCGCTGGGGGCGATCGACAGCATGCGCACTTCGTCTTCGGTCTTGGGCTTTGCAGTGCGCGGCGCCTTGGGTTTCTTCGCTGCCTTCGCGGCGAGTGGCTTCTTCGCGCCGGCGGGGGCGTTTGACGCACGTGGTGCTGCAGGCGTCCTTCCCGCATCTGACGGTTGCGCCGTGCTGACCGCTCGAGCGGAGGCCGCCATTCGCCCCGCCTCGACATCGCCATGCGACCCGCCCATCGCCGGCAACGCTGACTGGCGGCCCGCCCCTCCGTCGACGCCCGGCACCTCGAGCCCCTCCTCGCGCAGCACTCCGATCACGCGCATCACCGACGCCTTG
>JANLPS010000500.1:0-9130 GCA_031367385.1 Archangium sp.
GTCGCCGCCTCGTCTGCCGGAGTCTTCACCTGCACGCCTGCCACCGCCATTGGTGAAGGTACCCACGCCGTTCAAGCCATTGCCACCGATGCGGCGGGCAATGCCTCACCGGCCAGCAACACCAACACTTTCACCGTCGACACAGTGAGCCCTGACACGGCGATCGCCTCAGGCCCTCAAGCTGTGACGCGGGTGACCACGGCGAGCTTCACCTTCACCTCGCCAGACAGCCCGGTCACCTTCGAGTGCCACCTCGACGGGGCCCCGTTCACCGCCTGCACCAGCCCCTCCACCTTCAACGGCCTGAGCGAGGGCTCTCACCTCTTCGAGGTACGCGCCATAGACGCCGCCGGTAATGGTGACCCCACCCCCGCGAGCCGGACCTGGGTCGTCGACGTCACGGCTCCTGACACCTCGCTGGTCAGTGGCCCTGCTGCTGTGACCACCAGCACGAGCGCCAGCTTCGACTTCTCGTCGAACGAGGCGGGGGTCACCTACGAGTGCGCGCTCGACACTGCCGTGTACTCGGCCTGCACCGACCCGGTGACCTTCAGTGGGCTCTCTGAGGGCAGCCATACCGTGTTGGTTCGTGCGACCGACACCGCCGGCAACGTCGACGCCACGCCGTTGTCTGTCACGTGGGTGGTTGACAGCGTCGCTCCCGAGACCACGATTGACAGCGGGCCCCCTGCGCAGAGCACCTCGAGCGCTGCGGTGTTCACGTTCAGCAGCACCGATTCGACCGCCACATTCGAGTGCAGCGTCGATGGCGCGGCGTTCGCGGCCTGTACGAGCAGCCTCACGCTCAACGGGCTCGGGTCTGGCTCGCACACCTTCTTGGTGCGCGCGAAAGACCCCGCTGGCAACGTCGACCCCACGCCCGCGACCCAGACCTGGGTCATCGCCCTGCCGATCGACACCACCATCGTCAGCGGGCCGCCGGCCTTGAGCAAAACGACGAGCGCGAATTTCACCTTCTCTTCGAGCACCGCGAACGTCACCTACGAATGCAGCCTCGACGGCGCGGCGTTCGCGGCCTGCGCCAACCCCCTGGTCTTGACTGGTCTGACCGAGGGCGTGCACACCCTGCGTGCCAGGGCCAAAGATGCGTCTGGCGCCGTAGACAGCTCGCCCGCGCTCTCTTCGTGGCGGGTCGACACCGTGGCGCCTGGGGCACCGGTCATCACCTCGCCGACCGAAGGCGACAAGGTGGGCTTCAACCCGCCCTTCATTACCGGCACCGCTGAGCCTGGCAGTACCGTCACCGTGATCATCGACGGTGCCCCGGCCGGTACGGCCCTGGTCGATGCCGGTGGTTCTTGGGTCTTCACCCCCACCAACCCGCTCGGCATGGGCATGCATACCGTCTCGGGCACGGCCCAAGACCCCGCCGGCAACACCAGCGGCCCTTCGAAGCCAATCTCTTTCACCATCGACCCCTCGGCGCTCGACACCCGAATCGTCTCTGGGCCGCAAGGCACCAGCTCGAGCGCCAGCGCGACCTTCGACTTCGAATCGAACCGTTCGGCCGCCACGTTCGAGTGCAAGCTCGACGCAGCCGCGTACACCGCCTGCAGCGACCCCTCGACCTTCTCGAACCTCGCTGATGGGCCACACACGCTCTCAGTACGGGCCAAAGACGGCACCCAGGTCGACCCCACGCCCGCCAGCCGCTCCTGGTCGGTCAATACGAGCGGCATTCCCGCGCCGGTCGTGACGGCTCCAGCTGATCAATCGACGGTGGGCACCGCGACCCCTCAAGTGCGCGGCACCGCTCCAGCCGGCACGACCGTCACGGTGGTGATCGACGGCGTGGTCATCGGCACCGCCGTCGCCGATGCCACCGGCCACTGGGCGTTCAGCCCGCCCACAGCCCTCGGCGCCGGCAGCCACACCGTCGAGGCCCGAATTCTCGATGCGGCGGGCGCCACCCTGGCCTCGTCGGCGATCAACACGTTCACGGTCGACCTGAGCGCGCTCGACACGTTCATCGTCAGCGGCCCCAACCCGTTGAGCCGCTCGACCAGCGCTGCATTCGATCTCGCCTCGAATGTCGACCCGGTGACCTATGAATGCAATTTCGACGGCGCCGGGTTCACGCCGTGCCTCGACCCCGCGACCTTTGCCTCATTGACCGAGGGCAGCCACACCGTCTTGGTGCGCGCGAAAAACTCGGCCGGTTCGCTTGACCCCACCCCTGCGAGCTTCACCTGGGTGGTCGATACGATGGGCCCGAGCACCACGGTGGTGTTGACGCCCGCCAACGGCGCGACGCTCGTGACCGGGCTGCCGACCGCCTCGGGTACCGCTGAGCCAGGCGCGATCATCGAGGTCGTCGTCGACGGGCAACAGGTCGGAGTGACCACCGCCGACGCGAACGGCGCGTGGAGCCTGCCGCTCACCGGTGCACTGGCCGACGGCACCCATACCATCAGTGCCACCGCGACTGACCTCGCGGGCAATCAGGGCACTCCCTCGAGCACGAACACCTTTACGGTGATCACCGGCAAGCTGATGGTGCCGACGATCACCAGCCCCACCAATGGCCAGATCATCGGCACGGCGACCCCGACCATCACGGGCAAAGCCGCACCGAACAGCACCGTGACCGTGTTCGTCGACGGCGTCGCCATCGGCAGCACGGTCGCGAACGCCTCGGGAGACTGGACCCTCGTGGTCACCGAGCCGTTGACCGACACGATGCACGCGATCACAGCGAGCGCCCGGCTCGACCCCCGGCAGAGCGACGTCTCGACGGTGACGCTGATCACCGTTGACACGGTCGCCCCCGAGACGGTGATCAAGAGCGGGCCTGCGACCACCACCACCTCAAGCACCGCTGACTTCGAGCTCGGCTCGAACGAGACCGGGGTGCACTTCGAGTGCAGTCTCGATGGTGGCCCGTTCACCGCGTGCGGGGCCAGCCAGCACTACGCCGACCTGGCCGAGGGGTCCCACACCCTGGCGGTGCGCGCGGTCGATGCGGCGGGCAACCGTGACGCGAGCCCGCTCACCTACCAGTGGTCGCGAATCGGCCAGAGCATCAAGCACAACCAGTCGTTGGCCGGAGGCGGCTGTGGGTGCAGCACCGTCGAGCCAGGCACGGTGCTGCTTGCCTTGCTGGGGCTGTGGGCCGCACGTCGTCGAAGAGCGCGCCCATGATCTCCACGGTCGAGAAAGTGCTGTTTCTCAAGTCGATCGACCTGTTCTCTCAGATACCGGGAGAAGATCTCGCCGCGATCGCGTTGATCTCGACCGAAGAACGCAGAGACCAGGGCGACGAGGTATTCGCCGAGGGCGAGGCTGGCGACGCGCTGTACATGGTGCTCGACGGCAAGGTGCGCGTGCACAAGAACGAGCGGGTCATCGCCGAGCTGGGTGAGCGCGAGTGCTTCGGTGAAATGGCCATACTCGATGCGGCGCCCAGGTCGGCCACGGTGACCGCGATCGACGAGTCGAATCTGCTCAAGATCACCCGCGAAGACTTTCAAGAGATCATGACCGAAAAGCCCGAAATCGCGATGGGCGTCATCAAAGTGCTCACCCGCCGCTTGCGCGACGCGATTCGGTAAGCCCGCCCTTTCCTTTTGGGCGGCCCCCGGTGCTAAGAGCCCGCCCCTATGTCAGAGCAGCCCTCCGAGCCCAGCGCCCCGGTTCATGCTGGCCATGCATTCAAGCCGTACATTCCCGCTGAAGCCAATCTCCCCGAGTTGAGCGCTGGCCCGCTGATCATGGGCACCGTGCTGGGCATCATCTTCGGCGCGTCGTCGCTCTATCTGGTGCTCAAGGTGGGTCTCACGGTCAGCGCCTCGATACCCGTCGCGGTGATCTCGATCGCGGCGTACCGGGTGCTTTCGAAGTTCGGCGTTCGCAACGCCACCATTCTCGAAAACAACATCGTGCAGACCGCGGGCTCGGCCGGAGAGTCGATCGCGTTCGGCGTCGGCGTCACCATGCCGGCGATCATGATTCTCGGCTTCGACCTCGAGATCACCCGGGTCGCGCTGGTGGCGGTGCTCGGCGGGTTGCTCGGCATTCTGATGATGATCCCGCTCCGTCGCGCGCTGATCGTCGAACAGCACGGCATCTTGAAGTACCCCGAAGGCACCGCCTGCGCCGAAGTCTTGAAGGCCGGAGCGTCTGACGAATCACGCAGGGCCGCGGCCGGCAGCTCGGGCGATCGTTCGAATGAGGTCGAGGTCAGCGGCGGCAAGACCATCTTCGCCGGGTTCTCGTTGGGGCTCATCTACAAGGCCGCAATGGTCGCCCTCAAAGGGTGGAAGGACACGCCAGAGAAGATCTTCGGCGCCCCGATGAAGAGCGGGTCGATCTCAGCCGAGATCTCGCCTGAGCTGTTGGGCGTCGGCTACATCATCGGCCCCAAGATCGCCTCGGTCATGTGCGCGGGCGGCGTGCTCGCGTACCTGGTGCTGATACCCCTGATCAAGTTCTTCGGCGAGGGCATGGTCGGCGTGCTCGCGCCCGGTCACCTGCCCATCTCGCAGATGGGCCCCAATGACATTCGCGGCGCCTACATCTTGTACATCGGCGCCGGAGCGGTCGCGGCCGGTGGCGTGATCAGTCTGGTGCGCGCGTTGCCCACCATCTGGCAGGGCGTGCGCGGTGGATTGGTCGACCTGGGCCTGTTGGGCAAGAAGACCGCTGCAGCGGCTACGCCTCATACCAACACCCGCACCGATCGCGACCTGTCGATCAAGCTGGTGATGATCGGCCTCGTGGTGTTGCTCGCGGCGATCGTCCTGGCGACTCCGCTGAACATGAACATCGGCGGCGCGATTCTCATCGTGCTGTTCGGCTTCATCTTCGTGACCGTCTCGTCGCGCCTCACCGGTGAAATCGGTTCTTCGTCGAACCCGATCTCGGGCATGACGGTGGCGACGCTGCTGCTCACCTGCGCCATCTTCTTGCTCATCGGGTGGACGGGGCCTTCGTACTACGTGACCGCGCTCTCGGTCGGCGCCATCGTCTGCATCGCCGCGTCGAACGGCGGCACCACGTCGCAAGATCTCAAGACCGGGTTCTTGATCGGCTCAACCCCCAAATCGCAGCAGATCGCGATTCTGATCGGAGCCCTCGCGTCGGCCCTCGCGCTCGGCCCCATTTTGCTCAAGCTCAACGAGGCCGCCACCGTATACGTCGCGCCGACCAGCTTCTCGCACGTCTCTGAGCCCAAGGCCCTCACCGCTGAGGCCTATGACGCCCTGCCCGTGTACACCGGTGAGATGCCGCTCGAAAAGGGCGAGTACCGGCAGCTCGTCGTGCCCAACCAGACCGACGACTTGATGGCTGGCGAGTATCTCGTCGACACCAAGACCCGACTCCCGGTCATGGTCGTTCACCACAACTTCGCGGGCACGCTCCGCACCAACCCGAGCAAGCTCGACAAGCATGAGAAGCTCGCCGGGCCGCAAGCCACCAGCGACGCGAACGAGTACCTGGTCTGGCAAAAAGAAGACTCCGGTGACGCGCCTGCTGGCAAATACCTCGTCAACCCGACCACCGGCGTCGTCGCATACCTCATCGACCCAGGCATCAACGGCACCCACCTCGAGCGCCCCGATGGCTCGAAGGTCACCAAGTTCAACGCGCCCAAGGCCACCCTGATGTCGTACATCATCAAGGGCATTCTCAACCGCGAGCTGCCCTGGGGCCTCGTGCTGCTCGGCGTGATGATCGCACTGGTGCTCGAGATGTCCGGCATCCCCTCCCTGGCCTTCGCGGTCGGCGTCTACCTGCCGCTCTCCTCCTCCAGCCCGATTTGGATTGGCGGCCTCGTGCGCGCGCTGGTCGACATGTACGTTCGCAAGAAGAACACCGGCCGGCAGCTCACCGAAGAAGAGCTCACCGCCGAAGGTGACAAGAGCCCCGGCGTGCTGCTCGCCTCGGGCTACATCGCCGGAGGTGCCATCGCCGGCATCATCATCGCCTTCATGGCGGGCGTGCTCAGCGACACCAACCGCTCGCTCGAAGACTGGGCTACCGCGCACAACCCATTCTTCAGCGGAGAGCACTCCGACCTGCTCTCGCTGATACCCTTCGTCGCCATCTCGGTGCTGCTCTGGGCCGTCGGCCGCGAGATGCTGCTCAAGCCGACCACCACGAGCACCCCGCCCAAGTAACCAGCCTGTAGGCTGATGTGCGCCCGCCCGCAGGGAGCGCGCACATCGGCCGCAGCAGCGCATAAGCTCCGCGGTGCCCATGCCAGCACCCGCGTCTTCGCAGTCGGCCGTCACCACCACTGCGCCTGCCTCATCGCCTTCTTCGGTCAAACCGCCACCGGTTGACCCGATGGCCGACCCCAAGAATCGCAAGCAGCTCGAAGACGCGAAGAGCGTCGCCTACCACGTTCTCAAGGCGATGAAGACCATCGGCTTTTACCGCCACGCCGAGGCCAAGTTCGTCGAGTTCGTCACCAAGGCGCACACGGCGATGACCGAGTACCTGGCCAAGTACAATCTGCTCACGCTCAAGGTCGAGCTCACCAACTTCACGATGTTCAAGCAGGACTTGTTCGCTGAAGACAGCGCGATGCCGTTCAAGTTCTACAAAGACGGCATTCGGCAGCTCACCTTTCGCCCCGGCTTCACCGTCGAAGAGATGGTGTCCTTCACGTTGATCGCGCTCACCGACCCAGACCGTGGCGCCGAAGACCTCAACGCCCAGCTCTGGCGCGCGCAGATGCCGCACTTCGAATACATCATGGTCGAAGGCTTTCGGATGGACGAGTTCTCCGAAGAGGAGGTTCAGGTCGAGGTCGACAAGGTCGTCGATATTCTGCAGCGGCGCTTGCGCACCAACTCAGAAGACTTTCTGCGCTTCGCCCGCGTGAGTGAAGAAGACCTCGAGATGAAGCTCGACAACGTCGATCAGATGCGCGGCCTGGTGATCACCGGCATTACCTCTGACGCGTCGCTCAAGGCCAAGCTGCAGAAAGACGTTCACGAAGAAGAGAACCAGCGCCTTTTTCCCAAGCTCATCAGCGCCGTGTTTCAGGTCGTCGAGTCGGGCGTCGATGACGCCGAGCTGCTCACCGACATGTTCACCCAGCTGCTCGATGCGATGTTGATTCAAGAAGACTTCGCGATCATCAACCAGGTCGTGCTCAAGCTCAAAGCGATGGAGCAGCGCCAGGGCCCCGACAGCGCCGTCAGCCGCCTGCTGCGCAGCTTCATGCAGAAGATGGGCGAAGAGCAGCGCCTCAACCGGCTGGGCGACGTGCTCAAGCTGAAGATGAAGAACCCCACCGACATCAGCCGGTACTTGGCGATTTTGGCGCCCGATACGGTGACCATGCTGCTCGACGTGCTCGAAGGGGTCGAGCTGCCAGAGAACCGCGTGCTGCTCAGCGACACGCTGATCGGGTTCGCCAAAGACAACCCTGACCCGTTCGTCGAACGCCTCACCGGCTCTGACAAGCCTCAGGTGCAGCGCGACATGGTCTACATTCTCGATCGGTCGAACCACCCCGACAAATTGAAGTTTTTCGCCTCGCTGCTGCGCTCGAAGAACCTGGCGTTGCGGCTCGAGGTGATGGGCATCATCGCCCGTGGCCGAAGCGGTGAAGCCCGCAAGATGATCTCCGCGATGATGGAAGACGAGACCATGCAGGTGCGCATTCAGGCCGCGCGCGTGCTGCCCGAGTTCGATCGCGAGAAGGCGTTTCTCGACCTGATGAAGCTGGTCAAAGAGCCCAAGTTCGAAAAACGCGCTCCCGAAGAGCGTGAGGCCTTCTACGGCGCCATCGGCTCGACCGGCATGCCGGGCGCGCTGCTGTACTTCACCCAATTGCTGCAGGTGAAGAGCGGGCTGTTCAACAAGCAGAAGATCATCGACGACAAGCTGCTCGCGATCGCAGGGCTGGGCGGAGCGTGCACCATTCAAACCGCCAAGCTGCTCAACGAGATCGCCGAAGACAAGAACCAGCCACCTGAGATTACCCAGGGCGCGAAGCTGTACCTGAGCCGGGTGCGCAAGTCGCTCTTCGGCTCGGCCGAGAAGAAGGGGTACTGATCACAGTGGCCGAGAATCTCCAGATACAGCGTGCGTCGACCCAAGACTCGGGCGACAACGACATGCTCGACACCTACGGGCGCGAGCACAACGAGAAGCTGCAGACCATGGCCCGCGGCCTGGTCTCGAACCTCTACATGTTGCTCCGGTCGGTCAAGATGTACGACCCCGACAACCAGGTCTTCGACAAACCGCTCAACCAGCTGCAAGAGCACATCAACAGCATCATTCGCAAAGAGGGCAAGCTCGAGCTGATGGGCGTCAAGCAGTCGTTCTACTTGAACGGCATGCTGGTGAAGGTCGACATGGCCTCGCTCGACAACGTTCGCTACCTGCTCGACGAGATGCGGGCGAAAGACGTGACCGGCTTCAACCTGCTCCGATCGATCTCCATCCCCGAGCTGAAGAACTTCGTGTGGATCTTTTCGAAAGAGCAGCCCGAGCAGGCCGGCGAAGAGGGCGTCACCGGCAAGAAGCTGATGTCGATGAAGCTGGCCAAGTGGTCGCTGCTCAAAGACAAGCTCGAGAACGAGAAAGACGAAAGCGAGGCGCGGCTCGATCGCAAGAAGTACGCGCTCACCTGTTACGGCCGCGCGATCTTCTTCAGCCGCAAGTACATGGAGTCGCTGCGCACCGGGGTGCCTTTGAACACCTCGAAAGCCCTGCGAATCATTCAAGACTTCGTCGACGTCTCGATGGATCACCGCACCCACTTCTTGGGCCTGACCACCACCAAGCAAGACGCGGAGTACCTCTGCTACCACCAGGTCAACACCTGCCTGATGTCGATCGTCTTCGGCAACGAGCTCGGGCTGACCAAGCCGCAGCTGCGAGACCTGGGCTACATCGCCCTGTTTCACGATGCCGGCATGGGCACGGTGGCTGACGACGTGCTCACCAAGCGCGGCGCCTTGACGCCTGAAGAACGGGCCTCGGTGGCGAGGGCTCCGCTGATCTCGGTGCGTAACATTCTGCGAGAAAAGGCGATCAACCGGTCGACCCTGCTGCGGCTGGTCACCACCTTCGAGCACAAGGTCGAGTTCGGTACCGCCGTGCGTGACGGCCAGGGCAACATTCAGATGATTATCCCCAAGGCGAA
>JANLPS010000509.1:0-14613 GCA_031367385.1 Archangium sp.
CGCAGATTCGCTCGGCCAGGCCCACCCGCCTGGCAATTTCAATCGCCGATGACGCTCCTGCGAAGCCCATCTGCAACCGGTACGTGGGAGCCATCTTGCGGGGATCGAACCCGACCCGGGCATTGATGAACCGGGGGTCGAGGTGCGCCAGGGCCTTGAGCTCTTCTAAGTGGGTGGTGACCAAGACGATTGCACCGCGCTCGAGCAGATCTTCGAGCACCGCCGTCGCGATCGCCGCGCCTTCACGGGGGTCGGTATCGGCCGCGATTTCATCAATCAGCACCAGCGAGCCTCGCTTGGCCTGCACCGCGATGTCACGAAGCAGGGTGACATGTGCGCTGAACGTCGAGAGGCCGGCCTGCAGGTCTTGCTGATCTCCGATCGCGGAGTGCACCTGATTGAACAGCGGCACGGTGGACCCTTCGTCGACGGGTATCGGCAGCCCGGCTCGCACCATCAGCGCACACAGCCCCGTACCGGTCAGCGTTACGGTCTTGCCACCCGCATTCGGGCCCGAGACGACCAGCGATCTCGCCGTGCCCGTCAGCTCGACGTCGTTCGCGATCACTTCAGCGCCGACCTTCAGCACCAACCGAGGGTGACGCAACCCCTTCAAGTGCAACACACCATCAGCCGCTTCGAGCTGCGGAGTCGCCGCCACCAGATCATTCGACAACAGCGCGCACGCGTCGAGCTCATCGAGCTCTGCTGCGGCATTCACGCCCTCGGCGATGCGGTGCGCTTCTCGGCCGACCAGCCCTGACAGCTCGATCAACACCTTGCGTTCTTCTTCGAGCACGATCGACTGAGCGATGGCGAGCTCGTTGCCCATGCCGATCATCTCCTGCGGCTCGACGAACAGCGTCTGACCCGACCCGGAGGCATTGTGCACGATGCCAGTAATCTCGCGCTGGTGGCTCGACATCACCGGCACCACGTAGCGGTCGTTTCGCACCGAGTAATACGACTCGCGCAGGTTGGTGCCGAACTTCTCGTCTCGCAGCAGGTCGTCGAGGCGGCCGCGAATGCGCCGGTGCAGCCCGCGGGCGTGCTCTCTCGCGTCTTTGAGCGCTGGGCTGGCGCGATCTGAGATCTCTCCGCTGGCTTCGAACGAGCGATCGAGCTTGGTCGCCAAGCGGTCGAGCACCGGCAAGCGCCGGCCGATTGACGCCAACCCAGGCACGCGCTCGGCCCGCTCGGTCAAGATCTCGTTGCCGCGCTCGAAAGCGAAGAGCGCCTGGCAGATCGCGATCAGCTCTCGAGGCTCGAGCATGCCGTCTTTCGAGGCGCGCTCGACCGAGGTGCGTACATCGGCGACACCGGCGATGGGCAGGGTGATGGGCTCGGCCTTGAGCGATCGCGCTTCAGCGACCAGACGCAGCGCGGCGTCAACGTCGGCCCGCGTATCGAGAAAGCCACGAGCCAGCGCGCGGGCCTTGCCGACCTCGGTGCGACACCGGCCGGCCAAAGCGCGGCGAATGTCATCGAAGCCCAGCGAGGTCAGTGTTCGATCTGAGACGTCCAAGGGGGCTCCGCTGCGATGAAAGGGTCAAAACTTGAGGGTGCTGCATACACACCCCGCGTGATAGTCGCGAGGGGTGTATCTAACGCTCGCTCTGACGGCGGTAGTGCTTTCGACTGACGGCGGAGCCCGTTTGCGGGACGCGCTCCAGGCAGAAGGGCGGGGTGATGACGCCGGCGCACTCAAGGCCATCGACGCCTTGATTCGCGAGATGCCGACCTGGGAGCTCCCTCGCCTCGAGGCGGCGCGCCTGAGGCTCAAGAGAGGTGATCGAATCGATCTGGCCGAGCATGACGCCGACGTGGCGAGGTCGCTGGCGCCCGAAAACCCCCGCGCTCACTACCTTTTTGCCCTCGCGGCCGATGATCAGGGCCATCGGGTCGAGGCCCGCAGAGCCCTCGAGATCGCGTTGGCGTACCGCGCTGACTACGCAGAAGCGCAGAGCCGGCTCGGGGGGTTGCTCTCGGCCGAGGGTGACTACGCGGCGGCGGCGAAGGTGTACCAGGCCTACGTCTCGAAGAACGAGCACGACGTGGGCGCTCACGTGCAGCTGGCCCTGGCCCTCGAGAAATCAGGCGATCAAGCGCATGGCGAGACGACCCTGCGAGCCCTGGCGAAGAACCCGGCGGCGAGGCCGGTGGCGCTGCGAACCCTCGCTGCGATGCTCGATCGGCACGGCCGGTCGAAAGAGGCCGAGCAGGTGCGTGCATCGGTCGACGGGCCTTCGAAGAAAATGCGAGATCTCAAACCCTCAAGTCACTAACCCCGTTCGTCCTGAGCAGGGCAGTCGAAGGCCCCCTCGCCACCAATTACGCCGGAGCCCACCCCCATGAGCGCCCGCTACTACGAGCCGTCTGGTCGTGTCCCCCCTCTCGCTCCGCTGCTCGGCCTCGTGGTCGCGCTGCCAGTCGCCGCGATCGCCGCCTTCGCGTACGCGTACGCCAGCCTCTACATCCCCATCATCGGCACCATCTCGTTCATTCTCACGGCAGGCTACGCAGTCATCGTCGGAGTAAGCCTCGGCCTAATGTTGCATCGGGCGAAGCTGCGAAACCGGGTTGTTGCCGCCCTGTTGGGTCTGGTGACAGGTGTCTTTGCGCTGTGGGCCTCGTGGGTCGTCTATTGCTACGCGCTCCTGCATCGAAGCAGCTTGGGGGATGACGTTACCTTGGTGCGCCTGGCGATGCGCCCCGATGCCTTGTTCGCGTGGATTCAAGAGTTCAACGAGGTCGGCACCTGGAGCTTCAAAGGCAGCACGCCCACCGGCGCATTTCTCTGGTTTCTGTGGGCGCTCGAGGCTGCGATCATCGTCGGAGGCGTGGTGCTCACCAGCTCGGTGTCGATCGAGGGCCCCTACTGTGAGACCTGCGATCGGTGGTGCGAAGAGCACAAAGACGCGTTCGTCAGAGGTGAGGCGCCAGCCGCGCAGCTCAAGGCTTGGGTTGAATCGGGTCAGCTTGACGCGCTGAAGGGTCTTCCTCCTGCGGGGCCACCTTCGACGACGCACTTCGATATTGACGAGTGCAGCCAGTGTCGTTCGACCATCGCCCTGAGCATTCGGGCCCAGACGATCTTGCGGAACGAGAAGGCCACCGAAACCACGGTCGTCACCCACCTCTTGCTCAGCCAGCCCCAGCTTGATCAACTCAAGGCCGCGTTGAGCTGAGCTCGGCGCCTCGTCGCACTGAGTCAAGGGTGATTTGCCCCAACGTTCGAATCGCTCTTCCCTCACGAATTTCATTTTCTATGGTGCGCGCCTTCAAAACCCAGGGAGGGGCGCACACATGTTGAAAAACGTTTTGATTGGATTCGCAACCATCGCCTTCATCGGCTGTGGCACGACCACTTCGGCACCGGTCGATTCTACAGCGGCGGGAGTCTCAGTCAGTGACAGCGAGGCGCTCTCCGCGCTGAAGTCAGGCAATGGGCACAAGGCGGTGTGTGACCCGACCGCGAAGCTGCGCTGCCATGCGCGCATTCGCACCAACAGCAACGGCTCGATCATGCGCTTCGCGTCAGCGGCTCCGGCCGGTCTGGGGCCCGCTGATTTCAAGAGTGCGTACGCGCTCGACACCAGCCGCACGCCAAACGCGACGATCGCGATCGTCGATGCCTTCGGGTACCCGAACGCCGAGGCCGACCTCGCGGTGTACCGCAACACCTATGGCCTGCCTCCCTGCACGGTCGCCAGCGGGTGCTTGACCATCGTGAACCAAGACGGCGCGACCAGCCCGCTGCCCCCAGCCCCAGCCAGCAACGACGACTGGACGGTGGAGACGGCCCTCGACCTCGACATGGCCAGCGCGACCTGCCCCAATTGCAAGCTGCTGCTGGTGCAGGCGAACAGCGATCAAGACGACGGCTTGTTCATCGCCCAAGACACGGCGGTGCGCCTCGGCGCGAGCGTGATCAGCGACAGCTGGGGCGGCTCGGGCACCGGCGTCGATGCGTATGAGCACTACTTCAATCACCCCGGCGTGGGCATCTTCGTGGCCTCGGGTGACACCGGCTACAACAACGCCGGCCAGGGCCCCGACTACCCGTCGGTCTCTGCCTTCGTGACGGCGGTCGGTGGCACGGCGCTCACCAAGTCAGCCTCGAGCTCGCGCGGGTGGTCTGAGAAGGCCTGGGGCCCTCGCAATTTCTTCAGCGGCGCCGGTGGCAGCAGCTGCAGCACCGAGATCGCCAAGCCCTCGTTTCAAACTGGCTTGAACACCTCGTGCACCATGCGCGCGGCCTCAGACGTGGCGGCCGTCGGCGACCCCGCGACCGGCCCGGCCGTCTACAACCGTGGCCCCTCGAGCACCGGGTGGGTCACCGTCGGAGGCACCAGCGCTGCGTCACCGCTCGTCGCGGGCATCTACGCCTTGACGGGGCGCGGCTCGGCATCGAACTCGTTCGCGTACAGCAACACGAAGGCCTTCTTCGACGTCACCACCGGCAAGAATGACAACTGCGGCAATAGCTTGTGCAACGCCGGAGCCGGGTGGGACGGCCCCACCGGCATCGGCACTCCCAATGGGGCGGCGATGCTGCAGACCAACTGCACGCCGAGCTGCGGCTCGCACACCTGCGGTGATGATGGCTGCGGCGGCTCATGCGGGGCTTGCGCGAGCGGCTCGATCTGCAGCAACGGCAGCTGCAATGTGTGCACGCCCAGCTGCGGCGCGAACACCTGCGGCAGCGACGGCTGCGGTGGGTCGTGCGGCAGCTGCGCTTCGGGCACCAGCTGCAACGCTGGCACCTGTACCGGCACCGGCCCGGTCGATGGCGGCAGCGGTGGCGGTTGCCACGATGTCTGCACGGCTGGCGGCCCGGAGTCGCCCTCGTGCGGCGCCTGCGCCACCATCGTCTGTGCCTTCGACGCGGCCTGCTGCACCTCCTCGTGGGACACGACCTGCGTGCTCGCGGCGACGTTCTTGTGCAGCTGCAAGAGCTAGCAGCGCTCGAGTGCTGAGAGCGGCCCCGGTTCTTTCTTCGCGAAAGGGCTGGGGCCGTTGTCTTGTCGGCTCGACGGGCCCCCCGGTGCGTTGTAGAGCCTGCGCCGGGGAGACGTTTGCAATGAAATCGTTCATTTGTTTGCTGGTGTTGGCGGCTTCGGCCGCGGGTGCGGAGCCGAGCGTGCCCGAGGTGATGACCGAGCTTCGTCGAATCGAGAGCGCCCAGTACCGCAATCAGGCCGACATCCTGCGCATCGAGTATCAAAATCAGTCGAAGCAGCAGCCCAACGATGTGATGCCGCTCGTCTACGCCGCGTGGACTTCGATGGTCTCCGATGGCGCGTGGAATCAGCTCAAGAGCATCGCGCAGATTCACCCTGACAGCCCGTGGGTGCACTACGGCATGGGGCGCGTCTACACCGCGTGGAAGATGCGAGATCAAGCCCGCCAGGAGCTCGATGCGGCGCTGAAGAAAAACCCCAAGTTTTCTCCGGCGATCGCGGCCCAGGCCGACGTGTTGCGGCTTCAGAAAGAGTGGCCGGCGGCCGAGCTGAAATACCGAGAAGCGCTCGACCTGAATGAAGACCCGCAGGCCCGTGCGGGGTTGGGCCTGGTGCTGCTCGAGCAGGGCAAGGCCGAGGTCGGTAAAAAGGAGCTCCTTCGCGCCGTGAGTGCATGGCCCGACCAGCCCGCTGCCTTGAATGCCCTAATGCCGATCTTGATCGCAGAGAAAGACGCCTCGGCGGTCTTGGTCGCCGCGCGCTTGGCCGATTTGAAGCCGAAAGATCGCGAAATCAGACGGCAATTGGCTGATCTCCGCCTCGCTGCGGGTGACACCAAAGAGGCGATGGCCGACTACGAGAAGCTGCTCAAGCTGGGCGACCCCGATGCGGTCGTCGTTCGAAAGCTCATCGCTGAGTACCAAAAGACCGGTGACGTCGAGCACGAGCAGGCCATGCAGGCGATGTTGGGCAACCTCGATCGAGAAGACCCGGCACCGTCGCTTCGCCTGGCAGAGCTGCGGCTCGCGGCGAATGATCTCGAGGGTGCGCAAACCCAGTACCTCGCGGCGCTCGAGCGCGACCCGAAGCGGGCCGAGACCGTCGTCGAGCTGGCCAAGCTCAAGCTCAAGCTGGGCGCGCAATACGAGGCCATCGAGCGGTACCGCCAGGCTTCGAAGCTCGAGGGCCCCGCGGCGGAACAGGCCAAGGCCGAGCTGACCAAGCTCGAAAACGAGATTCGCTTGCCCAAGCGCGCGGCCCACGGCTCGGTCGACGCGATCTACAACTCGGTCGCAAGCTCACTCGATTCGCTTTACGGCGAACGCAAGAAGTCGAACCCGAAGCTGGCCGGCGACCTCAAGCTGCGCGTTCGCGTGGCAGCCACCGGCGTCGTGCAGGGCGTTGACGTCATCGGTGACACGCTGGGCGACCCGGTGCTCGCCTCGCACGCGTACTTCGCCTTGCGCGACGCCGACTTCGAGAAGAAGAAGCGAGAACCCGTCTTCGAATTCGAGCTGGGGAAGAAGAAAAAGTGACCCGCTTCGGCATCGACGTCTGGGTGGCGCAAAAGTTTCGCGCGCTCAAAGGGCTTCGGGTCGGCGCCATCGTCAACCCGACCAGCGTCGACGCGTCGTTCAGGCACCTGGTCGACCTGCTGCACGAAGCGAAGGGTGTCGAGCTCAAGGCGCTCTTCGGCCCCGAGCACGGCATTCGCGGTGAAGCCCAATACATGGTCGCCGTCAACGACGTGCCCCGTGACCGAGTGACCGGCGTGCCGGTGCACAGCCTCTACGGCTCGACCTACGAGTCGCTCTCGCCCACACCCGAGTCACTGCAGGGCCTCGACGCACTCGTCTTCGACATTCAAGACGTCGGCTCGCGCTACTACACCTACATCTACACGATGGCTCTGGCGATGAAGGCCGCGGCGAAGGCCAAGATCCCCTTCTTCGTGTTGGACAGGCCGAACCCCATCGGCCTCGAGCGCACCGAAGGCAATTTGGTCGGCGCGAAGTATCGATCGGTCGTCGGGTTGTATTCATTGCCCACCCGCCACGGCATGACCGCGGGTGAAATCGCCGGGCTGCTCAACGTGCAAGAGGGCATCGAGGCCGAGCTGCACGTGGTGCCGTGCCAGGGCCTCGAGCGGCACCACTGGTGGGCTGACACCGAGCGCGGCTTCGTGCCTCCCAGCCCCAACATGCCGACCACCGACACCGCGCTCGTCTACCCGGGCATGTGCCTGGGCGAAGGCACGAATGTGTCAGAGGGCCGTGGCACCTGCAGGCCCTTCGAACAATTCGGAGCACCGTGGCTCAAGAGCCACGAGGTCGCGCGCGCCCTCAACTCCCTCGAGCTGCCCGGAGTCACCTTTCGCCCGTGCTCCTTCACGCCGACCTTCGACAAGTTCAAGGGCCAGTCGTGCGAGGGCGCGTTCATTCACGTCACCAACCACAAGAAATTCGAGTCGTTGCTGACCGGCATTGCCGTCTTCGCGACCTGTCACGCGTTGGGCGGCGGGGCGTTTGCCTGGCGCGACGATGCCTACGAGTTCGTCGACGACGTGCCGGCCTTCGACCTGCTGTGCGGCACTGATCAGGTTCGCAAGGGCATCGTGGCCGGAGCCTCCCTGGAGACTCTGGTTGCCGGTTTCGACGCGGAGCGAAAAGGTTTCCTCCCCCTGCGACGAAAATTCCTGATCTACTAGGGTGATGGCGGTGTTGGGGCTGTTCAGTGACAGCGACGGAGACCTGGTGCGCTTCGACGCCGCGCTCAAGTTGCTCGCCGAGAAGGGCGCCAAGCGGTTTCTCTTCGCTGGCGGCCGCTACTCCGATCTCGACGACTGGGTGAAGTGGAAGCGCGAGGAGATCAAGGCCCAGGTCGATTACTCCAACAACGACTTTCTCGACGACGTGCAGCGGTTTCTGATCGGCCTGGAGCAGGTCGAGCGGCCCGCTGCCTTTGGCACCATGTGGGAGCTCGGGCGCTACATCGAAGAGCTGACCCGGCTCAAAGATCGCGTGGTTCGCACTCCGGAGCGCGGGTCGCTGCCGTACCAAGACTCATCGGTGCCGAAGAAGGCCGTCGACATGCTCGGCACGACGCTGTGCTGCGTGGTGCACGACAAGAACGACCTCGACAAAGAAGACATGATCAACGCCGTGGTGCTGGTGCATGGCAATGAGAACGAGCCCAAGCTGGTGAAGATCGGGCCACGCTTTTTCGTGACGCCCGGCAAGCTCTCGAGCCTCAAGCCCACCGTCGCCCTGCTCGACGTGAGCGAGAAGCTGACCTTCTCGGCCTTCACCCTCGACGGCAACCCGGCGATCGAGCAACAGGTCGTCGAGCTGGCGACGAAGTCGAAGGTCTCGGTCAAGTGATGAACGTCGCGCTCCTCGGAGGCTCGTTCAACCCGCCTCACATCGGCCACCTGATGGCTGCGCTGTACCTGCGCACCAACCTGGGCTGCGATCAGGTCTGGTTGGTGCCGAGCTTTCACCACCCCTTTCACAAGGCCCTGGCGCCCTTCGAAGACCGAGTGGCGATGTGCGAGGCGATGGCTGCCGACGTGGGGCCCTGGTTTCGGGTCAGCAGGGTCGAGGCCGAGGTGGGCAAAGAGGGCCGCACCATCGAGCTGCTCGAGTACCTGCTGCCGCAGCACCCGGGTACGGCATTTCAATTCGTGATCGGCTCAGACATCGTGGCCGATTTACCGAAGTGGAAGGCGTGGGACCGCATTCAAAGCCTGGTGAAGGTCACGGTGCTGCACAGGGCAGGGCACCCGGCGGCTGGCACGGTGGGGCCTCCGATGGTCGAGGTCTCATCGACGGCCATTCGGGCCCAGCTCGAGGCCGGCATCTCGCCCACTGAATTGGTGCCGGGTGCAGTGCTGGCGTACGCGCGGGCAAAACACCTGTACGGCCTTCGCTAGGCCCATCGCGGTGTGCTACGCCGCGCCCCCATGACCCGCCGCCAACTTCGAGTCGTTGGAGCCATGCTCGAGCGAGAGCCCGGCCGTTACCTCATCACCCAGCGCTCGAAGACCGCGTCTTTGCCCCTGCTCTGGGAGTTCCCCGGTGGGCGGGTGCATGAGGGTGAAGGGCTGACCGCGGCGCTGGTGCGAGAGCTCAAAGAGCGCCTCGCGCTCGACGTGGTCGTCACCGAGCAGGCGATGGCGACGCAACACGAATACACCTCGTATGACGTTGATTTTCGGGTCTTTCACTGCCGGTTGCGCGACGACGGGCAGCCGGTGAGCCACGCGAAGATCAATGATCACCGGTGGGTCTCGCTCGAAGAGATGAGCGACTACCAATTTCCCGACGCCGACGCGAAGACCCTCGAAAAGCTCCTCGACCTGGACCCGTGATGCACCAGTTCCCCAAAGACATCGGGTGGATCGAGGTCATCTGTGGCTCGATGTTCTCGGGCAAGACCGAAGAGCTGATTCGGCGGCTGAAACGAGCGATGTACGGCAAGCAGCACGTGCAGGTGTTCAAGCCGTTCATCGACAACCGGTACGATGATCTCGCGGTGGTCAGCCACTCGCAGCTGAAGATCATCGCGACGCCGATTCACCGGGCCGAAGAGATTCTGGTGAACCTGCGGCCCGACACCGAGGTCGTCGGCATCGATGAGGTGCAGTTTCTCGGCGCTGACGTGGTGCCGGTGTGCGAGGCGTTGGCGCAGCGCGGCCTGCGGGTGCTCTGCGCGGGGCTCGACCAAGACTACATGGGCAAGCCCTTCGAGCCGATGCCGCAGCTGCTGGCAATCGCCGAGTACGTGACCAAAGAATTGGCGATCTGCGTGGTCTGCGGCAACCCGGCGAATCGCTCTCAGCGGTTGACCGACTCGTCTGAGCGCGTCGTCGTCGGCGCCGCGGGGGCGTATGAAGCGCGCTGCCGAAAGTGCCACGTGCCGTCACCGGTCGAAGCGACTCCGCCGCAGAATCTCGATTTGTTCAGGTAACCATGCGCGACTCTCTGTATGAAAAAGTGCCGTACGTTCTCTCTGAGCTGAAGCACTTCTACGGGCCCAAGGTTCACCTGGTGGGCAACCCGTATCTGCTCTCGCTGCTGACCACGCTCTGCGCCAAAGATACCATTCAGCCGCTGGTGAACACCCTGGTGCGTACGCTGTACAACGACCTGGTCACCGTGGCGGTGAACAACGAGTTTCCGCGCAAGCAGGTGGCGATACCGACGCGCATGATCGAGCACACGCCGCGCGGCATTTATCAGGGCGAGATTCTCGACCCCGACATGCGGGCGATCTCGGTCAACATCGCGCGGGCGGGCACCTTGCCGTCGCAGGTGACGTACGATTTGCTCAATGTGATCTTGAACCCGAAGCTGGTGCGGCAAGATCACATCATCATGAGCCGCATGCTCGATACGGCTGACCACGTGGTGGGCTCGAACATCGGAGGCGCGAAGATCGGCGGCGACGTCGATGAGGCGACCGTGCTTTTCCCCGACCCGATGGGCGCGACTGGCTCGTCGCTGTCGACCGCGATCGAGATGTACAAGAAGAAGGTGCCCGGCACGATGCGCAAGGTCATCTGCCTGCACTTGATCGTGACTCCGGAGTACGTGCGGCGCATCACCACCGACCACCCCGATGTGTCGATCTATGCGCTTCGGCTCGATCGCGGGCTCTCACCGCCTGAAGTCTTCAGCACGGCACCCGGCGAGCTGTGGGAAAAAGAGCGCGGCCTCGACGACCGCCAGTACATCGTGCCCGGCGGCGGCGGCATGGGTGAAGTAATGAACAACGCGTACGTTTGATTTTCACAGGAGCACCGAAATGGCTTTCTACGACCGTGAAGTCGACGTGATGATCGACACCGCCACGCTGCAGGCGAAGATCACCGAGCTCGGCAAGCAGATCACCAAAGACTACCTGGGGCGCGACCTCACGTTGCTCGGCATCATGAAGGGCTCGGTGTTCTTCTTGACCGATCTCGCCAAGGCGATCGATTTGCCGGTGACGATTGAGCTGATGGGCGTGTCGTCGTACCAGGGCGGTACCGAGACCACCGGTGAGGTGCGGCTCACGTACGACGTGACCAAGCCAATGGCTGGCAAGCATGTGCTGATCGTCGAAGACATCATCGATACCGGGCTGACCATGTCGTTCTTGCTCGAGAACTTTCAGGCGCGGCACGTGGCGTCGGTGAAGGTGTGCACGCTGCTCGAGAAGCCGATGCGGGCGAAGACCAAGGTGCCGATTGATTACAAAGGCTTCGTGATCGAAGACCGATTCGTCGTCGGGTACGGGCTTGATTTCGGCGAGAAGTTTCGCAACTTGCCGTTCATCGGAGTGATGAAGCAGGGCGACTGAGAGTTACGGGGTGATCTTCGTATCGAGCACCGGAGGCGCGACTTCGGTCGGCGCGACGACGGGCGCGGTCACGGCACCAGGTGACGGAGCTGGCTGCGAGAGCTGATGAACCGCCGCACGCAACGAGTCTGACAGCGACTTCACCTGCGGCTCGACCAGCAACAACATCTGATTCGCTTCTCGTTGATGCTTGTTCTCTGAATCGGCCGCCTGCTTGAGCTGCCCCAGCGCCGATTCGAGCTGCTTGCGCGCGTCATCGAGCCGAGAACGCGCCAGGTAGAACGCCAAGTCTGACTGCATGCGACCGAGCGTGTGCTTCTGCTCCTCGCTCAAGCCGTGAAGCCGCTCGGCTCGGCGCACGTAGTACAGGCCCTGCTCGAGATCTTTCGCCAGGTCTGACTGCACGCGGGGCTTCGCGAGCAGCTCAATCACCCCGAAGATCGCCCGGTCGAGCTCATCGCGCTCGTTGTACTTCGTACCCGTCACCACCAGCGCCGTGTTGCCTTGCAGCTCGAGCGGGGCATACGCATCGGCAACGTCAGGCTCGGCCGGCTGCCAGAGCTCAGCGCCCCACGGCATCATGCGACCTTTCAGCACAACCAGCAGGCCGTCACGAACATCGAGGCCGTACGTGCGCGAATTGAGGAGCGAGAGCGCGTAGGTCGCGGCGCCTCCGAGCCCCAACACCAGCGCCAGCACCACCAAATTTCGAAACGCGCGAAAGAGCCGCGTACCAAAAGAAGCACCACTGGAGGCCGAGGGGTCGCTCATAAGGGCACCCTAGTACGTCTCACGCCCCGAACGATTGTCTGGCGGAATCCTTGGGGTTTTTGAGTGCGAAGGTAGAGTCGCGACTGTCGTGGCCTCCTTTCGCCGCCTTGGACAGAGTGAGCTGCTCCCGCGATACATCTTCGCCGAGAGTTTGTTCGCCCGCCGCCGGGTTCTCGAAATCGGGGCGGTCGCCTCGACGCTCGGCCAATCAGCCCGTTTTCTCTCGACCCGTGGCGCGCGGGTCGTCGTCGCCGCTGACGCCGATTTGGCCGCCGTTCAAGAAGCGCAGACCCGCCTCGGCGGTGCGAACTTACGGTTTCGACCGCCGGTCTTCGATGACTTCGAGGGCGGCAGCTTCGACCTGGTGATCGTCGCCGACCTGTCGACCTACGTGCGGGCCCCCGAGCTGCTCAAAGAGCTGGCCCGGCTGGTCGCGAAGAATGGGTACCTGATGGGCGGCCTGCGCAACCCGGCAGGCCTCGCGCTCTCGACGATCACCGACCCTGAAGAGGCCGACGCGCCTCCGACCTATGGGCAATTGCTCGACGCGCTGACCTCGCACTTCAATTCGATCGAGGTCGCGACCCAGAGCCCGGTGCTCGGCTACCAGATCGCCTTCGAGCGGGGTGAAGGCCTCCAGGTCGACGGCTCGTTGGCCGGTCACAGTGAGGCCGCGTACTACGTCGTGCTCGCGGGCCAAGAACCGGTTCGTAACTTCGACCCGACCTGGGTGCAGCTGCCGCCCGAGCCGCTTGCCTTCACCGGTGGCCGGCTCGAAGACGCCTCGCGCCGCGCGACCGAATGGAAAGATCGGAGCACCCGCCTCAAAGAAGTGCTCGCCACCAAAACCACCGAGCTCACCTCTCGCGAGTCTGAGCTGCGAGAGATGATGTCGCAGCTCGAGAGTGCGAAAGACGGGGTTTCCCGCCTCACCGCGCAGCTCGAGACGGCCCGCGAAGCACCCGAGACGCTGCGTGAACGAGACGACCTCGCCGGGCGCATTCGACGGGTCGAGGCTGAGCTGACCGTCGCGCGTGAGCGGGCCATCGATGCGGAGGGCCGGGCCACTGCGGCGCGGGGCGAGCTCGAGGCCTTTCAACGCGCGCAGAAAGACTCGGCGCTGCAGACGTTGGCCGCGCAAGAGCTGGCCAGGCTCGAACGCGCGCGCCGCGAAGAGGTCGCAACCCAGCTTGAAGACTCGAGAAATCGCCTCGCCAGCGCCTATGAAGACCTGCGACGGGCGCAAGAACAGGCGGCGGTCGAGCGATCAGACCACGAGCGCACTCGAATTGCGGGCGCGCGGCTCAACGAGACCATCGCCTCGAAAGAGGCTGACCTGGCGGCGGCGCGCGATCGCGAGCTGCGCCTCTCTGACGCGAGAACCCAGGCGCTGCAGGCGATTGAAGGCCTCGAGAATTCGCTCAATCAGACCCGGCTGCAGCTGGTCGAGCTGCGCGAGGCCTCGAGTCGGCGCGACGCAGACCGAACTTCACTCGAGCGCTCGCTCGAGGTCGAGCGGTCGACGCGGGCGGGCATCAAGGCCGACCTCGAGCGTGAAAGCGCGAGGGCGAACAGTCTCCACGATGAGCTGACGCACCGGGCCGCCGACCTCGCCGCGGTCGAGACCGAGCTCCAGGCGACCAAGTCGGCTCAATCGCGGGCGCTGCGCGACATCGAGACGCTCTCGAACTCCGAGCGCACCTGGCGCGAGATCGCCCAGCAAACCGATCAGCGGCTGATCGACACCACCGCGAACGTTCAGACGCTCAGCGATCAGCTCGCGAAGGCCGAAGCGGAGATCGAAACCGCGACCGCCCGTGCCCGCCGGCTCGAGCTCGACCTCACCACGGTAATCAACACCGAGCGTGGCCTTCGAGAGCAGACCGCCGCGTCGCTGGCTGCCGCGACGATCTCGATTCGCGAGGTCACCGATGATCGCGACGCGTTGATCGGTGAGCGCGACGACCTTCGCGGTGCGCTCAATGACCTCCAGAAGGCCCGGCAGAGCGACGTTGGGCAGCTCGAATCAGTCGACTCCGAGCGTCGCAAGCTCGAGTCGCGCGTCTCGCAGCTTGAAGTGGCGCTCGCCGATGCACGTCGAGAGCGCGAAGAGGCGTTGCTGTTGTGGCAGGCCAAGGAGCAGATGCTCCAAGCGCGGCTGGCCGAGCACATCACCAGCCTGGCGAATGAGACTGCTTCTCTGAACGAGGCCCGGGCGCAGATCGCCACGCTCGAGGACTCACTGCGCGGCGCGACCGAGGCCTTGCAGGTCGCCCAGCGAACCAGCGCCGAGCTCGATGGGGGCCTCGCGGGTCGCAAAGCCGAGCTCGCCGTCGCTCAGGCCGAGCTGCAGGCCACCCGCGAGCAACTCGTTGAATTGACCCGGCAATTCGAACAGGCGCGGGCCGATTCAGAGGCGATGAATCTGCGGCTGACCACCGCGAGCGCTGAGCTCGAACGGGCTCTGGCTGAGCTTTCGACCACGCGGGCTGACTTCGCCGCTCGCGAGAAGAGGCTTGTTGAACGGCGAGACCTG
>JANLPS010000523.1:0-12859 GCA_031367385.1 Archangium sp.
ATCGCCGCCGCCCGCCCGATGACGAACTGAAGCAACACGCCCATCTCGATGAGCCACCACACCTGCGCGAGCGCCCACTGCTCTCGCCAAGCGAACACGCACAACATCACCGGGCACATCGCACACACGACCACCTGCCACAGCTGCGCCGGCCCAGTCATCGTTCTGCGGGGTATGAAGGTGAGCAAGAACCCCGCGGCAAAGCAGCCGAGAAACCCCTGCACCTGCGCCATCGAGTGAAAAATCGAGCGAAACGTGGGGTCGAGGCCGAGCGAGAAGAGCAGCCATTGCCCGACACCCACCACCGCCACCATCACCCCGAGTGGAAAAAGCAGCCGATACGGATCAGTCCGTAAGCCGGGCGCTTCGAGCGGGCGTATCAGAGCTGACTCCGCAGCGAGATGAAGGCCCACGCCGACGGGTTGACGCCTTTGCCAATCGTCGACCCCGCGGCAGGCTGCGCTCCGGCTCCCGGCAAGAACACGCCAGCCCCCCCGGCCAGCGCCAGGTTCGCCAACAGCGGGAGCGTCGCTGAGAGATCGAGCTCCGTGCCGCGATCAGCGGTCAGCCGCAGCGGGTCGGCAGCGATGAACACCGAGCCGTTCGCCGCGTACCAGGCGTCTTGCGGTGCCCACGCAGTGAAGTGGTGCACATCGAGCCAGACGTGCGCGCCCGCGGGCCGAAAGCCAATCGTGCCGCGAAGGCCGACCACGTTCTGCCAGCCGACGTAGTCCATGAACCCGAGGTGGGTGTGCCCGGTGGGAAAGAGCTGATGAAACGTCGAGACGGTGGCGTCACCGGGCGAAGCGTCTCCCGAGGCTCCAGAGGCCTCGAAGAGCAGGTACGGGAGGCCCCATGCGGCGAAGACCCAGGTCGCCTTGCCCGCGAACGCACCCGCGAGCACAGTCGAGTGCCCGACCACGCCGGTTTGAAAGACGCCCTCGCCGACGAGGGCCAGCCGGCTCACGTTCGCAAAGGCGCGCAGGCCAACGGTCAGGCGATTCGAGTCAGGCTTTGGGCCGACCGCCGCAGTGCCCGGGTCTTCAAGCAACCCAAGCGCATACACGTCGAAGCCCTTGGCCTCCCAGCGGGCGCGTGCCACGGCGCCGGTGAAATAGCTGCCCGACATCATGAACCGGTTGCCACCAGCATCGGGGGTCACCCACGCGCTGGCCCTGAGCAGCATTCCAAAGACATCGACGGTCAAGTGCTCAGAAGCCGTGACTCGGGCAAAGACTCCGTCGAAGGCGCGGGCTGACTGCGCCCAGTCGAGGCTGCCGATCAGCCGCTCTTCTCCATACGAGAGCTCTTGCCGCCCGACTCGCACGTCGAGAAACGAGGTCGCGCGAAAATCGATGAAGCCCTGATGCAGCCCGGTATTCGGCGTGACCGTGGTCGTGCTCGGCTCGCTGCCCCAGCCACGTACGTCTTGCAGCTCAAGCAACACGCCCACCCGCTCGAACGCAGACCCTCTTACGGTCAATCGGGCCCGGTGCTCGATGCCCACTGTGAGGTCTCCCGCCGGCGTCGAGAAGTCGGCGTTGTCGCGCAGCTCTCCGCGAGCGAAGTACTGCGCGCCGACACCGAGCGAGAGCCTGTGCCATGACCAGCGAAGCGGCCCTTCGCTCATTGAAGCCGCCATCGAATGAAAGACCTCGCCCGACGATCTTCGCCCTGGCCCCCACGGCGTCGATGAGACATCGAACATCTCAACCGAGGGAACGCCTGCATCGACCTGCGCCAGACCTGCGGAGGCCCAGACGAGACTAATCGCCGTGAGCGCGTGCCATTTCATGCATCGCCCATCGTGCATCTGCCGAGCCGCGCAAGACCCGAGGTGGCTTCACCGGCTGTGGCGCAAAATCTGCGCCTCGTCGAAATCAGCCGCGCGATTTGCGCCCTTGCTCCACATCAACGTCTGGGGCTGCCCCGCGAATATCCACTCGTCAGGCGCAGAACAGGCGGAGTGTTCATGGGCACGTGCGTTGCTGCACACACGCGCGTTGTCCCCTCTCATCGGAGTATTCATGCTTCTCCCATTCATCTTGGCTCTCGCCGCCGCGGCCCTCCCCGAAGAGAGCGCGCAGTTGACCGAGCCACCGCTCGTGCCACCGGTGATCACCCGCACCACTCCGGCGATGGTGACCGTCAACCTCGAGGTGATTGAGAAGGTGATGCAGCTCGCCGACGGCGTCGACTACATGTTTTGGACGTTCGGCGGCACCGTGCCCGGCCGTTTCATTCGCGTGCGCGAGGGTGACACGGTCGAGTTCTGGCTCGCCAACAACCCGAACAACAAGCTGCCGCACAACATCGACCTGCACGCGGTCACCGGCCCCGGCGGAGGCGCAGCGAGCTCGTTCACGGCGCCAGGCCACAAGAGCAAGTTCAGCTTTCAGGTTCTGAACCCCGGCCTCTACGTCTACCACTGCGCCACCGCGCCGGTCGGCATGCACATCGCCAACGGTATGTACGGGTTGATCTACGTGCAGCCGAAGAAGGCGCTCCCGAAGGTCGACCACGAGTACTACGTGATGCAGGGCGATTTCTACACCGACGCAGACTTCGGCGTGAAAGGCCTGCAACCCTTCTCAATGCGCCGCGCCATCGATGAACGGCCTTCGTATGTCGTGTTCAACGGCAGCGCGCTCTCGCTGGTCGGCGACAAGGCCCTGAGCGCGAAGGTCGGTGAAACCATTCGCCTCTTCGTCGGCAACGGCGGGCCCAACATGGTCTCGAGCTTTCACGTCATCGGCGAGATCTTCGACCACGTCTACACCGAGGGCGGCAGCCGGGCGCAAGACAACCTGCAGACCACCCTGATCCCCGCTGGGGGGAGCGCGATCATCGAATTCTCGCTCAACACCGACGGCACGTACCTGCTCGTCGACCACTCGATTTTTCGCGCCTTCAACAAGGGCGCGCTGGCGCAGCTGAAGGTCGACGGAGCCAGCAACAAGGCGGTGTACTCAGGCAAGGAGCTCGACACGACCTACCTGGGTGACGAATCAGTCGCGACCTCGCTCAAGGCGTCGACGTCTCGCCAGGCTCCGCAAGCGGTGGTGGCCAACGACGGGCGCTCGCTGTTCACCAGAAATTGCTCGATGTGCCACCAGCCAGAAGGCCAAGGCCTCGCTGGCGTGTTTCCTCCATTGGCCAACAGCGACTTCTTGAACGAGATGGCGAATCATCGGCGCGGTGAGTTCGTGCAGTTCGTGCTGCGCGGCAAGACCGGCAAAATCACCGTCAACAGCGTCGATTACAACGGCGTGATGACGCCCGTGGCCGGCCTCGACGACGCGAAGCTCGCGACCGTGATGACCTGGGTGTCGAACACCTGGGGCAACAAGGCGCCACCGTACACCGAGAGCGAAGTGAAGGCGCTTCGCGAGGCCTTGCCGGCGACTCCTTCAACCGTGGGCGGGCACGAATAACATGGGGCATCTGAGTGCCGCGCTGCTGCTGTCGGTGGCACAGCTTTCCGTGCACAGGGTGAGCGTGCCTGAAGGCCGGTTCGCGCCCCTCTTCGGCTTGGAGGCGAAGCAACGCGATCTCCCGGTTGCCCGTTTCGAGCTCGACGTGCGCCCGGTGAGTCGCGCGAGCTTCAATCGGTTTCTCGCCGCGATGCCAGTCTGGCGCCGCGACCGAATTGCGACTCAGCTCGCCGAAGAGCGCTACCTCGCTTCGTTCGAGCGCCTCAGCCCAGGCATGCCCGTCGTCGAGGTCTCGTACTTCGCCGCTCGCGCGTACTGCGCCTGGGCCGGGGGGCGGTTGCCCACCACGCTGGAGTGGGAGTACGCCGCCGCCGCCGACGAGACCCGCCGCGACGCCTCTTTGAGCCCCGACTTTGCGCAGCGCATTCTCGATTGGTACGCCGCGCCCTCGAGCCTCGAGGCCCTCGATGGCACGGGGAGCCCCGGCAACGTGTACGGAGTCGAGGCGCTCCACGGGTTGATTTGGGAGTGGACTGAAGATTTCAACGCGCAGCTGGCGATGAGCGACAGCCGCCAAAGCGGTGAACGCAACACCAACTTCACCTGTGGCGGCGGGTCGAATGGGAGCGCCCGTCGCGAAGACTATGCCGCGTTCATGCGGTACGCGCTGCGTGCGAGCCTGACGCCGCGAGCGACGCTGACGAATCTTGGGTTTCGGTGTGCCGCGAAAGGGCCATCATGAGTGCTCGACTGCTGGTGCTGGGGTGTTTTCTGCAAACCGTGGCGGCCTTCGCCGAGCCGCCGCCCAACGTGCTCGCGATGGAGACCCAGTGGGCCGCGGAGAATGGGCAGCCCACCACGCTGGGGGCCTGGCGAGGGCGGCGCTACGTCTTGTCATTCGTCTACACGTCGTGCGCGAGCACCTGCCCGTTGACGACGCAGAAGCTCAAGCGGCTCGACGCGGCGTTGGCGAAGGCTGGCAAACCGCTCGACGTGGTGGTGGTGAGCCTCGACCCGACCCGCGATACGCCGAGCGCAGTGGCGCAGTACCGAGTGACGCATTCGCTGCAAAATGCGACTCGCTGGCATGTGCTGGTCGGTGACGAGCCGCAGCTGCGAACGGTGACCATGTTGCTGGGTTTTCGGTACGCGAAGAACGCAGAGTCAGGGGTCATTCTGCACGACAACACCGTGTACCTGATCGGCCCTGGCGGCGAGGTCGAGACCTCGATGTCATCACTCGACCAGACGATGACGCCCTTCGTCGATGCAGTGCCCAAGGGCAGGCTGTAACGTCGTTCAGGGAGCGTCGAACCCCGGCCCCAATGTCGGCCGCATCGAGGTGCGAACGGCCTCGGTCAGGTCACCAAAGTCTTTCGCGAAGACGTGCGCATTCGTCTGGCCCCCAGGCCACGGAAAATGAGAGCCCGCCCACCGGCCGGGCAGAATTTCGAGATCGGCCCACTCCGGCACCGACAGCTCAGCAGTGCCCTCGGCGACCTTCATCGGGAGCGCGGTGGCCGTCTCGCACCACGCCTTCACTTTCGCAGGCAGTGGGCGGTTCGCGCGCTGCAGCGTCCACGGCTCGGCGGTGGTGCCGGCAGAAATCGCCCGGTGGGTGACCGCGCGCCAATCGTCGAAGCCGATCTTCGAGCTCCACCAGAGCCCATCGACCGACTGCATCGCTTCACGACCCACGGGTTTGCTCACCGCTTTGAGCCGCGCGAGCGCCCGTTGAATCCAAATCTCGGCGAGCGTGTTCCACTCGTCGCGTGAGGCCAGTCGCTGCCCTGACAAGATGGCGCCGGCGAGCCGAATGCCCAAGGCGTTCGAGTACAGGTCTTCAGGCGTGAAGGCCGAGACCTTCTCAGAGAGCCCCGGCACGCTCTGATCTCCGTAGTAGGTCGCCACCTCGTGCCAGATTGAGAGACGAAAGGCCGCCCACTCCGCGATCTGACGAGCGATTTCCCAGCGAGAGAGCTTCTGCATCAGCGCCGCGGGCAACTGCTTGATGTGAAGCATGCGCTTGCTGTTGTCGCCGTCGATCTCGACGACCATCGGGCCCGGCAGCTGCGCTGCGATGCGGTAGAAGAGGTAGAGCGTCAGGTCCATGTTGTCGCGAACGTGGGCGATGTCGATGAACCCGCCGCGGCAGGTGTAGACCAGGCCGTTGGCCTCTGAGGCTGAGAGCTTGGTGAGGTCGGTGTCGACGGTGATGGCTCCAGAGTCGTAGTGGTGCGCACCCAGCTCGGTCGGGCCCAAAATGTTCTCGACCGAGAAGTAGTGGCTCACCGTGAACGCGGGCCCGAACAAGAACATCACCGCGCGCAACAACACCTTCGTCGGCCAAGCGGTGATCAACGTCGGCAACAACGGCAACGCGAACATTTTGATCGACGGCAACAGCTTCGACGCCATCGACGTGTGCGAGAATTGCTACGAGGGCCGGCTCGAGGTCATCGCCAACCCGCCGAGCGACAACACCTCGGGCGTCACCATCAGCCACAACCACTTCGGCGGCCCCGGTGAGTCAGACGGCATTCAAATCGGCACCAAGGGCGTCATCGTCGGGCCCGGCAACGTCTTCGACGGCATCGTGCAGGCGAACTACGGCCGCCACGTCGACTCGATTCAGCTCTACGGAGCGACCTTCACCACCATCACCGGCAACCTCTTCATCAACGACAACGTGTGCATCATGGCGCCCGACGGCGGCGACACCGAGACCATCACCAATAACATCTTCGTCGGCGGCGATTATCGACCGGCGTTGCAGTTCGGCAGCCACGTGAACGACTCGTTCATTCACAACACCGTCTTCAACATCAGCGTGAACTTCAACAAGAAGACCGAGAACACCGAGAAGAGCCAGAACGCGGTGGTGCGCAACAACTTGATGGTGAACGCCGACTTCAACACCGCCGACTCGAACCGCCTCGAGAGCTGCGTCAACTGCAGCTTCGACCACAACGCTTTCTCGGCCGCGGGCGACCAGAGCGGTACCAACGTCACCATCGGCATGCCGACGTTCGTGGGCGGTTCGACACCGGCGACCTGGGCGGGCTTCGCGCTCACGCCGACTTCAGTGGGGCACGGCGCCGCGACCGATGGCAGCGACTTGGGCGCGACGTTCTTCGGGCCCTGACGTACCCTTCGCTTCGTGCCCATACTTCTGCTGCTGCTCCTCGCCGCGCCGGTCGTGCCGGTCGCTCCGCAACAGCCGGGGCGACAGGACTTCGTGCGGCTGGGGTGTGACGAAGCCGGCTGCGTGGTGTCGTGGGTTGCCGTGCGCGCGACCAGCTCGGCGTGGTCGGCCACCGTCTCTCGGGTCGATGGCTCGGTCTCGAAGGCGGTGACGATGAACGACGATTCGCGCGGCGCGAACGTCGAGGGCCTCGGAGTCGGCGCAGGCCTTCGCGTGCACCTGCTCGACACCCAGGGGCGGGCCGGTGACTACACGCTGTATGTCTCCCTGATGCGTGCCGACAGTGGCGCGATCGATGCGTTGGGTGCACGGCCGCTCTACCCCCACTCCGGCGCGGGCAGCCCCGCACGAAGCAGCTGCGCCTTTGGGCAATCGCTCTTCTTCTGCGTGCTCGAATCAGGGGTCATGTACAACGACCTGTTTTTTCGGCGAATTTCGGCCGATGGCGGCGCGCTCGACGCCGCTGGCACCGAGCTGCTCACGGGCCCGAGCCACTCGGGCAACCCCACGGTCGTCACGCTCGGAGATCGCTTCGGGGCAGCGTGGGAGGATCGATTCGACGCCAATCAGTACGATGTTCATGCGGCGGTGGTGGCGGCCGACGGGGCGGTGGTCGCGCAGCAGATCATCGTCTCTGCGTTGCCCGAGAGCGAGGTCGATGTGGTGTCTACGCCGTACTCAGACGGTGCGCTCCTCGCGTGGACGCACCAGGTGACGCCGCCAGAGATTGCGTTCGCCCAGCTCTCGCGTGACGGGAGTGTGCAGAAGCCGATGGCACCACTGAGCAACGCGAGCGCTCCGGCGATTGCGTGGCAATCGAATCGGCTGTTCGTCGCCTTCGAGCGAACGTTCGATGCGGGCACGCACGTCGAGACTCGCCTCCTCGAGTGGCCGAGCGGAGTGGCGTTGGCGCCGCGCTTCGTCTCAACCGGCGCCGATGATCGCAGCCCGGTGGTGACTCCGATTGACGATGGACGGGTGCTCTTGGCGTATCAGGTGAACCCGGTCGATGGCGGTGACGCGCGCCTTGTCGTCACCACTGTCGGCACTCGGCTGTCGGGCGAGCCCTGCGTCACCGATTCTCAATGCGCTGGGCTGACCTGCGGCGGTGGCATATGTGGGCCAGCCCTCGACGCGGGCATCGCGGCAGACGGGGGCGTTGATCTGACCCCGCATTGGATTCGCGTGGGCTGCGGTTGCGGTTCAACTGCGCCAGGCGTTTCGGCTGCCCTGCTCTTGCTCTGGTTGTGCAGCAGTCGCCGGGCGATGGCCCCGAAACGGGGTCGTCGTTGAGGGCTGGCGTCGCCCAAGTGCGTCGGGGCGAAAGCGACGCTTTGCGTGCTCAGACCGACTGGCTTTTGAGCGCTCAAGGGGCGAGGCACCGATCTGGTGCAGCCCCGTCTCATCGTTGCCACGCGGAGCTCAGGTTGAGCATCGCACCGGACTCCCCCTCGCCGGCGCGCCGTTGCCGAACGCGATGCGCTCACACCAAGCGCGGCCGTCTCTTCACTGCCACGCGTAGCCCAGGTTGAGCATTGCGCCGAAGCCGACGCCGGTGCCGAAGTTCGTTCTCGCCGACGTGCCGTTGCCCGAGGCCGTCGCCACCGCTGCGAGTCGGTCGCCGAACAACAGGTTTACATCGAGTGAAATCGAGAACCCGCGACGCTGACCGGTGACCGGGTTTCGACCGCCAGCAAGGTAGCCAATCTTCGCCGCCGCTCCCGGCAGCCACCCACCGACGCCGTAGACCTGACCCTGCGCGCTGGCATCGTTCATCTTCACCGAAGCCACCGCGCCCGCCCAGCCGCCGTGCGCGAGCGCGGGGCCCACGTCGACGAACAGGTGATCGAACGCGATGAAATCGGCCAGCAACGCCAGCTGGTAATATGCAGCGCCGGTGACGCCCGCCGAAGCGCCGTCGCGGTTGAACCCCGCGTTCAACCCCACCCCCGCCGCCATTGAGAATTCGCCTTCGAGGCCAAAAGTGCGGCTCAGCTGCCACCCGAGCGTGCCTGAAAGCCCGAACATCAAATTCGGCCCTGGTGCGAATGAGCCGATGCCGGCGGTGATGCCTCCGCGCAGGCGAACCGGCTCGACCTCGTCGGTCACCGAGGGCCGGGGCTCTCGTTCTTCTTGGGCGAAGGCAGCGCTTGAGAAACAGGCGAGCAACAGGAGGGTTCGGGTCATGGCCCGGGGTTGGTTGCCGCGTCGCCGAAAAGCGATCCTCCCGCCGGGCTATGACCGGGCTCCCTCATGAAGTGTAAAGTAGAACGTCGCCCCTTCGCCTGGAGCGCTTCGAGCCCACACCGTGCCCCCGTGTCGGCTCACGATTCGCTGCACCGTCGCGAGCCCCACGCCCGTGCCGGGAAATTCGTCTTCTTTGTGAAAGCGCTGAAACACGTCGAACAGACGCTTGGCGTACTGCATGTCGAAGCCGGCGCCGTTGTCTTTGACGAAGAACGCGCCGTCGTCAGAGCGCCCGACCTCGATGCGTGCGGTCGCTGCGCGGCCGGTGAATTTCCACGCGTTGCGAAGCAGGTTTTCAAGCACCACGCCCAGCAGGGTCGGGTCGGCGGTGGCCTTGAGCCCCTCGAAGATGGTGAATTCAACCGCCCGGCCAGGTGTCTGGCGCTTGAGCTCTTCGACCGTCTCGCGTGCCATCGCCGTGACGTCGATGGCCTCGACCTGGAGCGCTTGTTTGCCCAACCGCGCTAGGTCGAGCAGCCCTTCAATCAGCGCTCCCATGCGCCTGGCCGCGGCGCGAATTCGGGTGATGTGCTGCTTGCTCGCAGCATCGAGGTCTTTGGCGGCGTCTTCTTCGAGCGCCGCGCTGAACCCGTCGATGGTTCGCAGGGGCGCCCGCAGGTCATGCGAGACCGAAGAGCTGAAGCTCTCGAGCTCTTGGTTCGCCCGCAGCAGCTCGTTGGTTCGAGCGGCCACCCGTTGCTCGAGCTCGGCGTTGAGCGTGCGCAGCGCCTCCTCGCTCTGCAGCCGCGACAGCTCGCTTCGGTGGAGCGCGGTCACCGTGCGCCACACCATCAGCGCGAAGAACACCATGTTGCCGAGCACCCGGCCCAGCACCGCGAAGTCAGCGTCGAACAGCCCGGCGTGCTGCGCGAACAACAGCAGTGCGTTGACCGCCGGAGGCACGGTGATCGCGGTGAGCAACAGCCGTCGCCCCGCCAGCCCACCCATCGTCGGGGCCCTGAAGATCATCACCAGCCCCTCGTGCGCGCGCAGCGAGAGCACGCCGACGCCGGTCACCACGAACAGCGCCGCCGTGTGCAGCGCCATCTGCGTGTAGAAGGCGACCCCGAAGCTGTAGGTGACTCCGAAGGCGTACCCGAGCATGGCTTGAAACGCGATGACCAGCGCCACCAACGCGCTCGTCTGGCTCAGCCGCGCAGCGGTTTCCCCAGCCGTCAGCGAGAGCCAGAGCGCGGTGACCAGCAGCAAGAACCCCACCGCGGTAATCGGCGCCAACCTCCCGGGAGGAAACAGGCCGCTCGCCCCGTCTGGGTCGCGAACCAGCAGCTCGTCGATGCCCGCGTTGCTCCCCAGCAAGTACTCGAGCAGGGTGACGATGGCCAAGGTGGCGACCACGCTGGCCAGCACACGCGCGATCATTCGCCGCCCGAGCGAGAGCGCGATCAACGAGATCGCTAGCAGCAAGAACCCCAGGGCCGTGTTGGCCTTCATGGTGATGTAGGTCGGCACCAACGACTTCAGCACGCGAATGTCGAAGGCCCAGCCGACCAGCACGGTGCTGGCCGAAAAAGCCGTCACCGCTCCGCAGACGAGCGGCAACCAGTCGCGGCCGAGCTTTTTTTCGACAGCACCCACGCGCGCGACGATGTCACAGCTCGCGGCGCGCAACGAAAAGAATCTCAACCCCGCCCGGGGTAACTTCGACCCCATGCCGACCGTGCTCCTGCTGCTCGTCTCGAACGTGTGTATGACCTTCGCCTGGTATGGCCACCTGAAGTACGGCCACGACTGGCCGCTGTGGAAAGCGATTCTGGTCTCGTGGGGCATCGCGCTGTTCGAGTACTGCCTCGCGGTGCCGGCGAACCGGTTGGGCTACGGCCAGTTCTCGGGCTTTGAGCTCAAGATCATTCAAGAGGTGATCACCCTGAGCATCTTCATCGGCTTCGCGGTGATCTTCTTGAAAGAGAAGCTGGCGTGGAACCACCTGGTCGCGTTCGTCTTTCTCGGAGTGGCGGCGTTCTTCGCGTTTGCGTTCAAGACCAGCGCTCCGGCGAGCTGAACGCGGTAGATGACTGGTACTTTTCATGAACCGTGATGCGCTCCAGAGTTTCGCTCTCAAGCCGGTCGAGCAGCACTACACCCAACGCGACACGATGCTGTACGCGCTGGGCCTGGGCTGCGGCGCGGCCGACCTGCCGTTCGTCTACGAGCAAGGGCCCGAACCGCTGAAGACCCTGCCGTCGATGTGCGTGGTGTTGGGGCACCCCGGGTTCTGGGCGCGAGACCCCTCGCTCGGCATCGACTGGCTCAAGTTGCTGCACGGTGAGCACAGCTTCGAGCTGCACCGGCCGCTCGCCTCGCAGGGCCACGTGCGCGGCGAGTTCGAGATCATCGCGCTCGAAGACAAGGGCCCCGAGAAGGGCGCCATCGTGCATCAGCTCAAGACGCTCTACGACGTGCCCAGCGGTGAAAAGCTGGCCACGGTGCGCACGGTGCTTTTTCTGCGCGGCGATGGAGGCTGCGGCTCGTTCGGCGTCGCACCGCCTCCGTTGACGGCGCTGCCCGAGGCAGTCGTGACTGGCTCGAAGACGACACCCACCTCACCCGACCTCGCGCTGCTCTACCGGCTCAACGGCGACCCCAACCCGATTCATGCCGACCCGGTCGCAGCGGTGAGCGCCGGCCTGGGCAAACCGATTTTGCATGGCCTGTGTACCCTGGGCATCGCCACGCGTGCGGCGGTCGAGGTGGTGGCGGGTGGGGTGCCCGAGCGGGTGCGAGAAGTCACCGCCCGCTTCATCAAACCGGTCTACCCGGGCGAAACCATCTGCACTGAATTCTACGGCACCGGGCCGCAGGTGCGCTTTCGGGCCCGCGTCGTCGAGCGTGACGTGCTGGTGCTCGATCGTGGCACCGTGTCACTGACTCACCCTTCGTGAAGGAGCGTTGAAATGTCGTCAGACTTGCTCAAAGACAAAGTGGTCATCGTCACCGGCGCCGGAGGAGGCATCGGCGCAGGCATCGCCCGACTCGCCGCGAGCCACGGTGCGAAGGTGGTGGTCAATGATCTCGGTGGAGGCGCGAACGGAGAAGGCAACGACCCCGGCCCGGCCAACGCGGTCACTCAAGAAATCGTCGCGGCGGGTGGCCAAGCGGTGGCCAGCTTTCGCAACATCGCCGACTGGGACAGTGCGCATGGCATCATCGATGACGCGCTCAAGGCCTTCGGCCGGGTCGACGTGGTGGTCAACAACGCGGGCGTGCTGCGCGACGTCATCTTTCACAAGATGGAGAAGAAGGATTGGGACATCGTTCGCGCGGTCAACCTCGACGGGTACTTCTACGTCTCGCGCGCGGCGGCCGGGCTGTTCAAGGAGCAGAACAGCGGCTGCTTCATTCACATGACCTCGACCAGCGGGCTCATCGGCAACCTGGGCCAGGCGAACTACGCGGCGGCCAAGCTCGGCGTCGCCGCGCTCTCGAAGGGCATCGCCATCGACATGGAGAAGTTCAACGTGCGCTCGAACTGCATCGCGCCGTTCGCCTTCACGCGCATCGTCGGCACGATACCCGCGAACACCGAGGTCAACCGCAAGCGGCTCGAGAACATGCAGAAGATGACGCCCGACAAAATCGCCCCGCTCGCGGTCGCCTTGATGGCCGATGCCGCCAAAGACATCACCGGGCAGATCTTCGCTGCGCGCAAGAACGAGCTGATGCTGTTCAGCCAGAATCGCCCGCTGCGCACCGCCCACACCGCCGAAGGGTGGACGCCGCAGACCGTCATCGACACCGTGCTGCCCGCGTTTCGAGGCCACGCGTACCCGCTGCACCGCTCGGCCGACGTCTTCACGTGGGACCCGATTTAGCGCCAATGCCGGTCAGTTACGGGGCGGGCGTTTGACCCACTTTTTGTCGTACGCGCTCATTTTGATTTTGACGACACGAGGGTAGCTCCGCTCAGGTCGTCGTTGAGGCAGCAAGAGCATCCGTAGTTGCCGAGCGAGGTCTT